>JAGQPO010000180.1 GCA_020426665.1 Planctomycetales bacterium | reverse complement strand
TTGTCAGCACTGTGTTGACGCTTGATGCGGCCAGTCCCGTCGCGAACACATTTGATCTGGCGCTTGCCGATGGCTTCGACCAATCGACAATCTCCGGAACGATGAATGCCGACATCGACATTGATTTTTTAACGGGTGCTATTTCGTCGATTAACTTGACTGGTGGATCGCTTGTGGCGAGCGGTTGGAGCATGAATGTTACGGGAATCGGTCCTTTGAACGCGACTCCCTCCGATGCGACTGCAGACACGATTCCAGTACTCAGTCTTGTCAGTGGAACCAGCTTCGATGCGACGGAGCACCGAATTCAGTTGCTCAACGGAACTGTCAACCCGGTTGGCGTTGGCCTGGGCGGGACCAATATCGAAGGTTCGGGTACTGGATCGCTGACCTCGACACTCAATGGTGGGCAGTACGACATTGTTTTCTCAATGGATGTTAACGACACAGAGGTATTTCCGCCCGGCGTCAATCTAACGATTATGGGAACCGTCGTTGCCCGTGGTTCGATCACAGCGATTCCGGAGCCCACCGCCGCGATCGCTTTGTGTGCAATGGTCGCAGGACTTGGCATGCGTCGACGTCGACGTTGATTCGACCCCGTTTCATCATTGGTCCGTCAACAAATGTCGGTTTCTGGCGGACAGGAAGTCCGTTTTTCAAGTCTCAGTCAATCCTAAAATTCGACTCGGGCGAAGCCTGATGCGTTTTAAAATGATCCCACCAATCCCGCGCTGCTGATTCTGTCCAAGCATTCGCCTGATCGATTTGATCTAATTCGTCAAGAATGAACTGGGCAGTTTGCGGCCGTTGGTTCGGGTCTTTGGCCAGGCATCGAAGCACCAGTTGGTCAAGTTTCGGCGGAATCTGCTGATCGGTGTGATCACTCGGCGGCGACGGAACGAAATGGACAAGCTGATGAAGGATTTCGGCCAGACTGGGACCTTCGATTGCGTTTCGTCCAGTTAGCAACAGGAATGCCACCGCACCAAATGAAAACAGGTCCGACCGGGGATCGTTTGTGTCTGGGTCACGCAGACGTTCGGGGGCAAGGTATTGTGGCGTTCCCGCGATCATGTTCGTTGCCGTGATTTGGGCCGCGGCAGTTCTGTCGATCGGCTTGACCAATCCGAAGTCCAGCACGGTGATGACATCGGCAAGTCCGCCCCGGCGACTGATCATGACGTTTCCAGGTTTCAGGTCCCGGTGCACGAGCCCCGATTGATGTGCCTCACGAAGCGAATACAAGATCTGTCGCATCAGATGAATCGCACGTTCGGGACGAACCGTTTGCTCGATCTGGACGAGTTTTGAAAGCGTTATGCCGTCAATGTATTCCATGACTAAATAGAACAGATGTTCGTCGGAAACTCCGTAGTCATAGACGCGAATCGTGTTCGGATTGTCCAGCTGACTGACCGATTGTGCTTCGCGATTAAAACGGGCGATGCTGTCTCGGTCGATCAATTCAGGTTTCAAAAGTTTGATCGCGGTGTTGCGTTTGAGCAGTTCATGTCTAGCGCGAAACACTTTCCCCATCCCGCCTTCGCCGATCAGTTTTTCCAGGTGATACGGCCCAAGCCGGCTGTTCTCGCCAAAGTTCGAGCGGATTCGGCTGATCGAATAGAACGATGCGATCGCGACAATCAGGCAGAATCCGATCAGAGCGACGACTGCAACGGCCATCCAACGTAGGATCTTGATTGAAGGTTCTGCTTCGTCGGCATCTAATTCGGTGGCGACGCCGATTTGAAGATCATCAAGCCAACGCCAGGCGCCCACAACCGTGACTCCACGGAAGTCGCGATAGCCCTCAAGATCGCTGCCATCATTTCCGGAAATACAGAACCGGGCCATCCGAGTCAGGGGAAGCGATTCGTAAGGCGTACTGACTTGAAAGCCATCGGCCAGATTGCCGCCCGGGTCACGCAAGTAAATTTCCGGCAGTGTGTCCGGGTCAGACGAGGGCTGAATAAGACCGGCTTTCTCTAATTGTTCCGTGAATTGGGCAGACGTTAACATGCGAGCGTCCTGATTGAACAAAAACGTTTCGCCTGCGGCACCAAGGCGAAAGGTTCGCATGATCTGGGACTCCTTGTCACTGCTGTCCGTGTCGTGGACCTGCATTGCCGCAACGATGACCCCTTGTTCGTTACGAATTGGAGTGACGATTGCCAAATACGGGGTGACACTTGAGCTGGGATCGATCTTTGTAATGGAGCGGTTTTTGTCGAACGAAAAAACCTTGGAGTTGCCTTCAAAGACAGATGCCAAGACGCTCGCGCCCCATGGTGATGCCGCAAGACCGATGCGGTTGCCGCCGGAAATCGAATCGGTAATCAACCGATGTCGACGATCCCAAATGGTGATGTGCTCCGGCTCGCCGGCAAGTGCTTCGACTTCCTTCAAAATTTGGCCATGTATCGGTTCCTCGGCAAAACCGACGGACAAATCGTCGTGCTGCTCCGCCTGGGCGACCAGTTGAATGATCAATTGACGCAAGGTGTAACTTCGGCTCCACGATTCCGCTTTTTCCTGTTCGTGATTGAGCCACAATCGCAATGCGACGACTTTGCCGTCAACGATTTCATTTAGGGATTCACGACGAATTTCTTTCTGAAATTTTCGAATACTGCTTTGCCCGACATAACCCAACAACGCGAGTAGCAATCCACACAATAGCCCGCCGAGAGCAAGGAGTCCCTGAGGTCCGAATTTGCGTTTGTACTGGCTGATGGTATCCAATCCCCACACAAATCGACGAGGTTTGGTGATGGCTAAATCACCGGGTGTAAAATCGGGCTGATTGGTACGGGAAAGAGGTGGTTGGCCGCTGTCGCGTGAAGCGTCCGATACCTCGGTGTCGGACATCACCGCTTGCTCGGCGTTTCCCGCTTCGCTTGGGTGGGAATTGTCACGCGGTTGGATCAATGTTCGCGGATCATCGTGGCGAACCAATGATTCGACCGCCGCTCTTAGTTCTGGATCGTTTGCGCATTGGACATCAAGCAACCGGGCTCGTTGGTCGTCATCCAAATCCACCACTCGGCCGAACAACTCTTTTACACGGGCGTATCGATCCGGCGTCACGATTCGTCTTCCTTACTAAGTTGCTGACGCAGCCACGCGCGGACAACGCGCCATTCTCGGTCGGCGGTCGATTTCGAGATCCCCAGGTACTCGGCCACTTCGCCGCTCGTCATTCCTCCGAAGAACCGAAGCTCCACGATCTGTGATTGCCGTGGATCGATTGTTTGCAATTCGGAAAGCAATTCGTCGACGGCGATCAAGTCGTCATCATGCTCCGGCGAAAGGAACAGATGGTCGTCAAATGATATGCGTTGCCTTCCTCCTCCGCGTTTCTCGCGTCGGCGATGGCGAGCGTGATCGACCAGGATCCGTCGCATCGCTTTCGCCCCGATCGCCAGGAAATGTGTGCGACCTTTCCAGTGCACATCATTCTGGTCGATCAGACGCAAAAACGCCTCATGGACCAGTGCGGTCGGTTGCAGCGTCAGCTCCCGCGGTTCATGTCGCAGGTATCCGGCCGCAATTTCCCGGAAATCCTCGTAAACCAGTTCCAGCAACTGATCGGCCGCACGACGCTCGCCTTGAGAGGCAAGTTGAAGCAATTTCGTGTGGGAAGGAGCACCGGAGGACATCAAATTTTAAATAAAAGCGTGAACCGATGACTCATTTTTGACCCGGACGTCGCGTTAACAGCATCACCCAATGGACGACGATCGAAGTGCTTTTGGGTGTGGAAATCAACCGAATATGGGAGTGAAATTGATGCACGAGACGCCGACAGTGTTCCTGGTCGATCCAGACCCCAGGTTCGCATTGGTTGTCGACAGGATCGCCGCCCAGATGAAAATCAATTTTAAACAATTCTCGACTGCCGAGGACTTCCTGGCAGCATACACGAGTGGGACGCCGGGATGCATTATCTTGGAATTCAGATTGCTGGGAATCAGTGGAATTGAACTGCAATCACGTCTGGCAACCGACCCCGTAGGGCTCCCGCTGATTTTTGCGACCGCGGCCGCCGAGTTACCGTTCGTGGTCCATGTGATGCAGCACGGCGCGATCTCGGTACTTGAAAAGCCAGTAAGTGAGTTGGCGTTGTGGGACGCCGTCCAGCAGGCGATTGCTCGCAATCAGAGGGTGCGGCGTATCGATGCCAAACACTCAGGAGTTCGCAAGCGTCTGGCAAGACTAACGCAGAAAGAACGCCAGGTCTTGGAGTTGATCGTCCAAGGCAACGCCAACAAGACGATCGCGAGAACGTTGCGGTTAAGTATTCGCACCGTCGAAACGCGAAGGCATCACATTTTCAGAAAGACCGGCACGCAGTCCGTCGCCGAGCTCGTGCGGCTAGTGATTCAAAGCGAATCCAGAGACGAGTCGTCATAGAAACCGATCGCTGGTGCAGCGTTATCGTTTGATTTTTGCGTAGCGGAACTCGTCAAGCGTTTCGATTCGTCCAGCAATTCACGAAAGTCTTGACGACTTCC
>JAGQPO010000179.1 GCA_020426665.1 Planctomycetales bacterium | reverse complement strand
CTGTTTACCGAACCCGATTTCGGTGGCAAAAACATGACGGTGCGTGGCGAAGCCCCAAGGCTCGCCATCAAGATGCGTTCAATGAAATTACGAACGCCGCCGCGAATCGACTTTGTTACGGTTTCGAAATACGCACCCGACGGCTCGCAATGTTCGTTTAGACTACATCTTAGCGGGGCAAACATCGATGACGGCGCGGCGATCGTCCTGGATGATAACCAGCGGTGTGATTCAGCAATTGAAATACGTTTGGACAACGCGAGTTGGCTGGGGATCGGTACCGATGTCGCGCAAGCGGGTTACAATTTGGATCCAACGTATTTTGGATTCCCAGTCTTTCATTACGACTTGATTGGTACGAATCTACAGGAACGAAAGTTTGGCCAGACGATCAAAATCAAGGTGCAAAACCCTGACGGTCAATTTTCGAACGAATTGGCCTATGTCATTCCGTCTCCCGATCTGCTGGACAGTGATGGCGATGGACTGTTGGACTCCTGGGAGATCGATGGCGTCGACGGATTGGACCTGAAGTCCTTGGGGGCGAACCCGCACCGAAAAGACTTGTACGTCGAAGTCGATCGGATGGTCGTGCCCGGCCGCATCTGGTCGGACTTCGCGGAAAAAGAATATCCGCGTCCGGACATCTTCGCGGACATCGAAGAGTTGTTCCGCCAGGCGCCGGTTCTGAATACTGATGGCTCCACCGGCATCACCGTGCACATCGACTATGGGCAACCGAGTTTTGAAGGAACCGGAACGTCCAGCGGAGGTACCGAAATCCCATGGCAACGATATATCGGATTCAAGGATCTCAAAGACACCAATGTGGCCGAGGGACAGGAGTCACAATACTGTAACGCAACTTTGATTCGCGATTCCAAACAATACTTTGACCCGTCACGACGAAAGGTCTTTCGATATTGCATCTTTGCCGATCAGCAGTGGGATAGCAGGTCGACGGGCGCAGGCAACAAATCGTCGATTTTCTTTTTGACGCTGGGCGTGTGCCGGATGAAGGCGATTGACCGCAATTATCAAATCGGCGTGTTTGTTCATGAATTCGGTCATCTGTTCGGGCTGACGCACACCGGTGACCAGGGAACTCCCTACAACAACAAACCAAACTTCAACAGTTTAATGAATTATCTGTACACGTTCTCCGGCCAAGACATCGACGGAAAGATCGGCGGGGTCGACGGAGAGGTGTCCGGCGATCAAGTGTATCTCTACTCCGACGGAATGCGTGCAACCATCAACGAAGCGTCATTAAACGAAGTCTTGGGAGTAGCGAATCATTACCCCCACGATTGGAACGGCAACCAACAAATCGATAGCCAGCCTGTCCAAGTCTTTTTACGTAATCCCAGGTACACCATCCCACGTCCATTGACGGATTGCTGCGAATGGGCGTTGATGAATTTCGGCATCCGTGACTAGATTCAACCGATCGACAGGCCTACGTTCAATACAATGCGCATGAAGATGAGAATACGAACGAATCAGAGGTTTCCGATTCCGCCGACTCGGAGCGGACGGGCACGTGTTTGTCGCACCTGTATTGGTGTTGCGGTTTTGGCCGCGTTGACGATCCATGTCAATTATTGTGCCGGCCAATCGCCGAAGACCATTCCACGGAAAGGGCCTCTTCGATTTGCGCCTCACGAGACGCGCGGGAAAGCAACCATTCCCGCGGGCGTCGAATTCGGGATGATGTGTGACATCGACGGGGTGATCCAGACTGACGACTGGAAAGTGACGGGGACGGTTGATCGGCACGAACCGGGCTTGATCACGTTTACCACCCACGAGTTTCGAGTCAGGGACAAAATCCGCACGGCATCAAAAACGGGTCGCCTCGCCTATCGACTGCCGCACGGCCTATCGATTCCCCTTGCCAGCGGTGATCCGATTGCGATCATGCATGATCACGATACGAACGCCAAACGATTGGAATGGGACTTTCACCTGTCGTCTGGAAACAAGTTGATTCTGGCGACAACCCACCAGCATGATGACACGCCGCCGCGTTCGGCCGACCAGGCAGAGGTCTTGTTCGACGGTGCGCCGGGCGGACACCTGATCTTTTTCTGGTCAAATCCTGGTACAAACGATTTGGACCAAAATCTAACGGAAGTAGGGACAATCCACTCGCCGGTCTTCATTCGCTATCGGGACGATGACCAGTCCAAAGAAGCCCTAGCAGCGAAAGACGGCATCACAAAGGTCACGCTGGACGGTACGAATTACAACTTTGTCGTGATCGCCAGTGAACACAGCGAGAACGAAGATCATCACGACGAGGGAGATCGTCAATCCAAAGCCGGATCCAGCGACAATCTATCGCATCACTTGGAATGCATTTTGATCAGGGCGACTCCAGAAAATCGCCAATGAATTGATTGGCATGCCGGGCATTGACCGCCCGCGCGACGTTCCAGATGGTGCTGACGGTTCCGATATGCTGGACCAAACTGGGGCTGGGAAACAACACGGGGATGTCATTGGAAACCGCAAACTGTCCCAGCAGCACGTCGATTTTGGACAGCCCCTGATCGTCCGGAAGCGCGCGATGATCCAATACCATCGGCGAACTCAAAAAGCGTTTGACGGCATCCGATGAATAGACGAACGAAACCGCGCCCCAAACCCAGTTGCCCGGAAACCTGTGCCAACCGGCCGATTCCTGATTGTACTTCTTGCTACAGTACAACGATGCCATGCACGGTCCGCTGATCGGCCAAAGGACGCTTTCAAGATACTCGCGAATCGAAGGGGCACCCAAAAATAACGCGTCGTCTTGAATCATCAGATAGGCATCGGCATACGGATCTCGCATGAACAGCTCCGCCAGCGACAGGACGTAATTTGGAAATGCACCCAACGCCGGTATTCGACGACATGTATTGAGCGACGCCATTGACGCCGGCAATTCGACATCACCGTCGACAAAAATCACCGGATCGGTCCAGCCCGAATCGACAACGGACTCGACGCATCGGCCAACCGTTGGCAAGCGCCGCGGCGAAGTCGTGACTCCGACCGCCCAAGTCTTGACGCGTGTTCGTTGTTCCGATTCGTCGGAACTCTGTTGGGGTCGGGGCAAATGATTCGCGATCGTTTCCACGGAAACCGACGACAGATGCTGATACGTCTTTCTGGCGATATCGACACAATCGTCTTCGTCAGGTGCAACAGCGGGCAATGATTGCTCGGCCCAACGGTTCAACTCCTGTGCCTTTTCGGTGTTGCAGCCTGGCACGCCGTTGGCTTCAACGATTTGCTCGGAGATTTCAAACAGCAACGAGGCGACAACGGGATTCAAGTCTTGCGTGGACGGTGGATACGATTCACAGCACGCTTCACATGCGTCTCGCCCGACCGTCAACGCCGGATGATCGTCGACACCCGTGATCTGGACCAGCAATGAGCACGTCGCCGTTTCTTCTTCATTCGTGCTGGTGATCGATTGGCGGTAGGGACACGTTTCCCTCGTTCGGCATTCCGTGCTCATGGATCGTCAAGGCCATTGCGGGGCTTGGATGACTAGGGGGGCAATAAAGAAAGGCCGGAATCATCCGGCCCTTCATAAAATAATTGCTCGCCGATGGTATCTAGGCGGCAACGCAAGCCGTTGAACGCAACTGACCTTTGAATTTGCCTTCGATCGCGGGCGGAGGACTCAAAACTGCTCCTTCCGCCGCGCAATTCTTTTTCAATTGCCAACTTTGCCCATCAAACTTCCAAACGGAGTACCCCAAACCTTCGGGACCACTGGAGTGCGGTGGTGCGGATGACGGATCGTTCATGGACGGAATGACAGCAGTTTGCATCATCTTCTATTCCTCGCATTGGAATCGTACAGACTGAAAAGATGTCATGACAACAGACATCCGAAGACAGTAGCATAAGGCAGTGAGCGTTCGTTCATCAAGTTTTTCGCACACTTCTGCAAGAATATTCATGCAATCCCGTGGTCTGACGTGCCCATTTCGTTTCAATGTCCGACGCAATGACGCCATCGAAGTCGCGACCTGTGGGCTGATTCAACAGTTGCTGGAAACCGACGAAACGGGCATTTGCGATGTTGAACGCGACGCCTGCGAATCCTGTGCGGGTTCGCTGCCCGAAGCCGGTCGTTTCGTCAACACCGTTTTTCCGTCAATCTTGAATGCCGCCTGTGCGGATTGGTTGGCTCAATCATCTCGCTGTCAATCGACGTCGCCATCGGCACGTCGTGTCCAGGATTTACTTGCCGTTACCGAAAACGCCATCGTCGACGACCAAGATTCATCAAACGGCAATTTGGCAAGCTGTGACGTCTATCTCTGTTGCAGCGACGCCACCGATGCGACGCTGCGTTCGATCAACAGCGTTCTTCATCAGCAAAACGCCAACGTCTTGGTGCATCTGGTCATTGATTCCCCCGAAGCGGCCGAGCTTGGTTCGGTCTATGGATCGGTGTGGAACGTGCTGGTCCATCGTTTTGAATCACCGACCGGGCTCTTTCGGGCCGTCCATGATCTGGCGCCGGCGGCGCGCAGCGAGTTTATTGCGTTACATCACGCCCGTGCTTTTTCAATGCCCAACCGCATCGATAATTCGATCGCCGAATTGCGGCGGACCGGAAGCGATGTAGCCGGTTCCGCGATGCAGACGCCGACGGGAGAAATAGCCGCAATCTCGCCAACGGACGCCTACGAGTCACTTTTTCCTTGGCCCACGTTGGTGTTTCGCCGCGATTGGTTCATCGACCTAGGCGGTTTTGCCGACCGCCATGGGGATGAAGACGTCGAACTGGTTTTTCGCGGGCTTCGGTCGCGCGGCAAACTTCATCGCCTGGCTTTTCCGACGGTACAGCTGAACGATCAATGGATACCGGCGCCGCTTGGGCCGGAGCCGAAATATGAGGAACACCTCCATTCACTCAGACACCATGGGATCGGCTATCCACACCATTGTGTCCAAAGCGATGTTGTTATCCCGATCTATGGTCAGTTGCAATACGTGCCGGCGGCGATCGAGAGCATCATCGACCAGGACGGTGCGGAAACGATCGTGCATTTGATTGATGATGCCGGTCCGGAAAGCGTCGACAGTCTTTTCGACAATTGGAGGTCCCACCCTCGCATTCGGTTGTATCGAAATACAAAGAATGTCGGGCAATACGTTTCGTTCAATAACGTCTCGGAGTACTTCGAAACGGATTTGGTGACCGTCCAAGATAGTGATGACATCAGTCTCCCGCACCGAGTCAACACCGGCGGAAACCTGATGCGGTTGTGTGACGCTGATTTTTTTGCGGCGACGATGGAGCAGTTTGGGGACCGTCAGATCATGGACCAGATCGCCGCCCATGAACGCTATCGCCGCTCGTATTGGCCGTACAAAAACTACTTCACCTACTTTGCCATGAACCCGACCGCGTGTTTCCGAACCTCGATGTTCCGTCGGCTGGGCGGTTATTCAGATTTCGGCGGACGCCAGCGAAATCGAGGTGGGCTCGATTCTGAATTCATGATTCGCGCTTACTTTTCAGGAGCCCGTTTTGCGTTTTCTTCTTCCGTTGTTTCACGGCATCGGATCCATCCTGATGCAGCAACCCGCCGCGCCGAAACAGGATTCGGCTCGGAAACGAGAACACTTGCCCTGCAGGAATGCCGTCGGCGGTTAGGGATTTTTCGCAAGTGCGTCGTTGATCCGCGAGCATTCGGCGGCTTAGGACGGTATCAAGAAGTGACACAACGCGTGAAATGAAAATCTGAAAAGCAACTTGATTTGGACTCGGGATTTGGCTGGGCAGTACCATTTCGGACGATCTGCATCGCGCCAATTGCTTCGTCAACGTTTGATTTTGGGGTAAGGACAGATTTGTACGTCGGACTTCCAGTCCGTCGATAGCGAAGTTTTTCGACAGACTGGAAGTCCGTCGTACCCCAAAATTAAATCTGGACGACGGACTAGTGATCGGCCAGATTGATGACGATTCGTGCGGCTTCGTCGATCCTGGCAAGGAAGGCGTCCAGCACCTTTGGATCGAAATGTTTACCACGTTCCTTTTGCATGATCTCCAGACACTGATCCAACGGCAAGGCGTCCTTGTAACAGCGCTTGCTACTGAGTGCGTCGAAGACGTCGGCAACAGCGGTGATACGACCGACGATGGGAATGTCTTCTCCGGCTAATTGGTTGGGATACCCAGTGCCGTCCCAACGTTCGTGGTGGGTTTTCGCAATCACGGCGGCCATTCTCAACACCGGTGATCGTGTCGATGGCGGACGACAGTGTCGCAAGAACGGCTGGCTTTCGTCGCTCGGCTGAGCCTTCAGGATTCGTTCGCCGTACTCACAGTGTCGCTTCATCAAGGCAAACTCCTGGGACGACAATTTGTCGGGCTTGAGCAAGATCGAATCCGCGATGCCAATTTTTCCCGCATCATGCAAGATGGCGGCATGTTCGATCAACTCACAATCCGAATCGCAACAGCCGAGCTCCTTGGCGATCAAGCCGGCAAAGCGACCGACGCGAATCACGTGATTTCCAGTTTCTTGGTCTCGATACTCAGCCGCGCAGGCCAGAACGTGAATGACTTCTTCGCGGGACTGTGCGAGATCAGCGGTACGCTGAGCCACCTCGGCTTCCAGCCGCTTCGAATAGGCGGCCATCTGATCGTGGTGAGCCTTCAATACCAGCGAGTTCCGAACCCGAGGCAACAACTCGGTCGGCTTGACCGGTTTGTGTAAAAAGTCGGTCGCGCCCAATTCCAGGGCATTTATTTTGGTCTGTTCATCCGTCGATGCGGTGACGACCAGAACGGGCAGATGTGAGATCCTGTTGTCGTTTCGAATGGTCTCAAGGATGTCCAATCCGGTCACATGGGGCATCACGACATCCAGCACGATGAGGTCTGGTTTGGTTGACCGCACCAGATCGACGGCCTCGCGAGACTCACTGGTCGTAATAAAATCGTGGTATCCGGCACCTCGAAGGTACTTCTGGATCAACTTGATGTTGATCGGCTCGTCGTCCACGATCATCACACGCCCCGATTTTGTGCAATCCACCTGCGTCTTCAATGATGACGCAGTGCGATTGACCGGCACCGGTGGGTCGGAGGGCGTTGATGGGTTAGTGACGGTCATTCACGTTTATCGTTGGTTGTCATTTATCGGCACGACGATCGCTTCAGGAAAAATCTAAGTCACGTCAAAGCCGTCGACGTCAACGCTGCGGTTTCCCACACCCTGATTGAATTCCCAGTATTTTCGGCAACCCTCTATTCCCTACGACCAGAAAAACCGAAGTGGCAACTACCCTCAGCGGATCATGCTGCCAAATCGGCCAAGAAACGCCACCAATGCAATCCGATCGACTCGTTACCTCCGGTAATTGAAACGAGCACGCGTTGACCACTGTGAAGCGTCATGCTTTGTGATCGATCCAGTGGCACGACGGCCTCGAAATGCGGCACCAGCAATTCAAGCTGTGATTCCGACTCCTGCGGATGATTCGAGACCGCTTTGACGCCCAGCGGGCCGCCGTTGGTGGCCAGCAACGCCGGGTACTCGACGACCGTTTTGGCCCGAGGATTGATGTTCGCCAGAATCGCCTCGCCCGCCGAAAACACTCCGGTCCTGTAGCTGACCGAAGTTCCGATTTGGTCCCGAAATCGTTCGTATTTCGAGTGTGGGATCAGCAACCGCAGTTCCTTTTGTGTCTCGTTTCCCAGAACCAAGATCTCGTCGCCCAGTTTGACATAGGTACCGCCCAGAACGTCCAGCCGACGTCGGATGACAGTCCCCGCAATCGGCGCTCGAACGGTCAACGAATCAACCTGACGCAACGCTTCGTCATGCTGTTTGGTTAACGATTCAATCTCAGCGGCTTCGGCCTGTGCAGCCGCGCGTTGCCCTTTTAACAAGTGTTGCCGTTGCCGAATGGTTGCCTGCTGAATCTTTCTTTCCAGGTTGCTTGCCGTCAGAGTTAAATCGCGATTTCTGAGCGTCAACAATGGCTGGCCCACCGCAACGGCGTCGCCAGGAAGGACGTGGATTGATTCGACGAAACCGGGAACGTCGGCGCGAACAACGACGTGCGGAGAAAACTCGACGACGGCAGGCACCGTATTGGTCCCGATCCAAGGCACAAAAATCAAGGTCAAACCAACCGCCAGCGCAACCATACCCGAGACCGTCAGACACCGTCGCCGCTGTGTCTTGCCGGATCGCAGGACATGCTTTAGCGCGTTCCACGTGGGAATGCCGACCCAGCAAACGCCGGCCGTGATCGCCAACACGACTCCCAAACCGTGGAAGTACTTTGTCGCGGCAATGGCCAGCCCGACGCAAACAAAGCATCTCCATAAAAACGCCAGCCACCCGTAACATGCCACCGCGATTCGATAGCCGGCCCGCCAATCGGGTTCTCGCGTTTCTTCACCTAAAAACAGCCGACGGGAAAGTCGCACCAAGTATTTTTGACTGTCCGTATACAAATTTGGGCAACGGGCCCAATCCGTCAATACAAAGTATCCGTCAAATTTCATCAGTGGATTCGCATTGAACAGTAAACTCGCAACGCTTGCCGTCAACATGGTTCGCACACACAGGTGGCGGATGAACGCTGAATCGGTCAATTGCCAGACAAACATCGCCAATGATGCGATCAACATCTCGACATAGATACCTGCGACGGCGACGTGAATCCGGTGCCAGCGATTACGAAACCGCCAAACCGAGCTGACGTCGACGTATGCCAGAGGCGCCAACAGGATAAGCAAGACCCCCATCTCTCTCACTTCGCCGCCATAACGCTTACATGTCAGTGCGTGCGCGAATTCGTGAATCACTTTCAAAACAACAGTGATCACGGCCAACTGTATCAGCGAGGATCCGGAAAATAGATACTCCGAAGATTTTCTCAGTTCGCTCCAATTCTGAATTGCCATTCCGCCTGCAATCATCAGGATCGCAGCGCCAAGGAACGTCGCATATACCCCGAAAAACCATCCGATCCATCGGTCCAAACGACTGACCAGCCGGTCGGGATGAACCAGAGGAATGCGAATCATCACCGGATTGGATCGTTGTTTGATCTTCGCAAAGTCAGATTTCTTTGCAGAATCGACCATCCGCGACGCAACAAGTGACGATTCGGTGTGTGCAAGTTCGTTGTCAATCAACCAGCGTCCAAGTTCGCCGGCGTCTTCTTCGGACAAGTGATGTTCGGGAAACCGCTGACACAACAATTGGAATGCTTCGGCGATCGTTCGTCCCCCCGTCATCAAACTCGCCAGCGCGTACTCCATTTTCCCGAGTCGATAAAATGTTCCCGAAACGGGATCTTCGATGATCACATGTGGTTGTCGGTCGTTATCGCCGGGTGTGCAGCGCAATTCATCTCGAAAGACAATGCTCGTCGTGCTTTGGTCGCACGCAAAGTGTTCGTGGGATTTAGACATCGGGTTCACCACCACAACCACTGCCCGAGGGCTTCGACGGGGCGATGAAACAGGACCCATCCAAGGCTCTGTCGCCCACAATCGATTTTGACAGACCCTTTCATTCCCGGACGCATCACTTGATCGGCGTCGTCGATCGTGCATTCGGCGATGAAAACGTTTTCATCGTCACGGATTTCGCTGCGTGGATTCACTCCGCGAACCGTCGCCTGCCAGTGTCGCTGGGGGTAGGCGTTCAAGTGTATTTTGACCGATTGGTTTTTCGCGACATAGGCAATCTGGTCCTCGGAGACCGCAACTTCGATCAACATTTGGTCCATCGGCGCGACTTCGAAAAGTGATTGCCCGGTCGTCAGGGGGACGCCTTTGGCGCGATTTAAGTCTCCGGCGACGATGATGCCGTCGATCGGGCTTTGCAATTGCAAGGCCTGCATTCGATGATCCAATAGATCCAGCTCAAACCGTAGACTTTCCACCTCTAACTGTGCGATTCGCTGTTCGGCGTACTCGCGTGACGCTTGGGCCGCGTCGCGTTTCTTGGTCGCCTGATCGTGATCGGCTTGCAGCGAGTCTCGTTTCCATTGAAGTTCGCGACCGTCAAGTGTCGCCAAAACCTCTCCCTGGCGGACTAGATCTCCCGGAGCGACACGACACTCTTTCAACGTCGCATCGAACGGGGCGGCAACGAAACGCTTGACATTCGGCTCGACGATCGCGGGACAGGTTTCACGATGGCGAATCGGAATAAACATCGCCGCGGCAAACACGATGGCAGCGCCGATTGCGACCGCCCCCGCCTTTGAACGTAATCCTTGCAGCACCATCCTGGCAATTCGAGACGCCCCGTGTCGATCCGAGACTCCCAAGACCGTCGCCAACGCAGGCGCGGCGGCATCAAGGAACAACCGAGTCTCCTGTACCGCCGCCGCGGGATCCAGAATCGCCACGAACGCGCCATCGATTTCACTGTCGTCCGTCGTCAGTGGAACCGCGATGACGATGCCCGCTTGTTCTCGCGCCAGGTCGCCGGCCGATCGACCGGCGGCCTGATCGACATCGCCTTTTCCGGCAACCAAAGTTGTCGAAAACAACAACGATTCGTCCATCACGCTTTCAATCATTCGCGCATGCGAGGTCGACGAATCGATCCGAGTGGAATCGCTGAGTGCGATCAATTGAACGTGCCGAGACTGATTCCGCCGAACCCCGATCGCCGCGCGGCGAAGGTTCAAGTGTTTTGCCAATTCAGTCACAATCACTTGGCAACCATCACGAAGGTTTTCGCAGCCAAGTGCGCGACAGACCAATTCGGTCGTTGCCGCGGCGTGGTGTGCGATCTCCGACTGACGCTTTAATTCCGATCGAAGAAGCCATACCGCAAACTGTTCTACGATTCGCTCGGCACCAGCGATCAAATTGGCATTGCCTTGCGACGGCGCGGCGATCACGCCAATCACGTCGCCCGCCTTTTGGCCGTCCCGGGCCGGAACCGCGATGTAAACCCGATCCGGCGAAAGCCGACGACGGTGTTGTGTTGTACCGTGCAGTAACGATTGACGGCACAACGACACAAGTTGTTCGGATTGCAACCCGACCCCACCTCCTGACGCATCCGATCGCAGCCAAACCGCTCGGAACGTATGGTCGCCGAGGTTGCCTTGGGCAACTCCGCTGTTGGTTCCATCACCGTCTTCGCAATAGTGCACGACGGCAAGGACGTTCGTCAGCTGATCCAGGTTCTTAACCAGGATCTGGTGTGCCTGGCTCAACTGGCGAGCTTCGGAAAACGGGAACGCGATCCGTTGGCAAGTCGATGCAGCAGTGCGCGGTGGTAATGATCCGGTCGCCACGACCGTCGGCGCGACTGTCGGCGCATTGGGGGGAATCCCGGCGGGAGGAGACTCTTGCGCCACGGGACATCAATCCTTTAACTGGATCGAACAGCGTGATCCGCTGCGCGCCTGCGCGTCGGGATTACTGATTTCGATCTTCACCAACACGGTTCCGCTTTCCGCCTCGGTCACCGGCGAGATAAACGCGACCGTTCCGATTGCCGTTTGATTTGCAGTTTGATCTGTTTCATCCAGCTTTAGCGAAATCTTCTGACCGATCGATCGCTGTCCTGCCTGGTGTCCGAGAAGTGCAAACGTTGCGATCAATTTGTCCAGTTGGACCAACGTGACAACATCCGGCTTGTTGGGCGCGACGAATTCTCCCGGCTGTTTGTGGAGTTCCGTGATAATTCCCGGTGCAGGTGCGCGAATGATTCGGCGATCGAGTTGCGTCAAAAGACGTTCGTGCTCCAAGCGACGCGTCTCTAATTCCTCCGTGACGCTCTGCAGGTTTGCTTCGGCAACCTTCAGTTCTTTTACCGCGCGTGAAAACTCCGCCTGTCGTGCATGCCCCGACTTTCGCAGTGACTCGATTTTTTCCAAACGCTGCGACGTCAGCTCCACTTCAGCGCGGGCCGCGTCGAGTCGCCCCTCGGAATTCATTTGCTGCTTTGCAATTTCCAGCTGTGCCAGGTGCACTTGGCTATTCAGCCGCAATAGTGGCTGCCCCTCTTCCACGGCTTGCCCCTGGCGGACCAACACTTCGGCGACAGTTCCGGTTTCGTCTGACGCGACCTCGATGGTCCGAATCGGTTCCATATAGCCCTGGACTTCGGTCGCTTGAACAACGTGTTGCGACAGGACGGTGACCGTGAAAACCAGAATCGGCAACAGAGGAATGTCGCGGTGGCGCGCGATGTGATTAACAGACATTGGGTTGTAACAACTCAATCTAGGAAACCGGTGGGATCATGGGGGGGTGCGTGAATCCGACAGAATCACGCCTTGGGCAAGCCTAGGTTATCGATAGGCGGACAGCGCCGGAATAATCGGAACACCGGTGACGTGCGGTCACTGGCGGTCACTGGATGTGCAGCAGCGTTCCGGTAGCGCGTTTCAGCTTTGAAGTGCTGGTCGAGAAATCGATCTGGGCTCTGGCAAACCCGACCTCTTCCGCCAGCAGCCTGTCCTGGGCGTCCAATAAGTCTTCCAGAAGTGAATTGGCGGAATAACCCTCACCGGGAAGTTCACGCCAGCGATGTGAAATCAGATCGACGTACTCTTGAGCCGATTTCATCGCAACGTAGCGGGCCCCCAGTTCGCGATGACTGGTTTCAACCTCACGAACTGCCGCGGCAACTTCGGTATGCAGGGTGGCGATGGTTTCGCTTAATTGGCTGGCCAGCTTTCTTAGTTCGGCCTGACGTCGCTGTACGTTCGCCTTTGCCGCCCGCCGTTGCAACGGCACTTCGAACAACAATCCCGCGGTGTAACTTGGTTCGCCGACGCTGAATTGATCCACCCACGATCCGCCGATATCCTGTTGCCCCCGTAGCCCACTCAGGTAGGTTTCCAACACCAAATCCAACATCGGCAACATCTCATTTCTTGCGATGTTCAATCGGACACGTGCGGTATCCATTTCACGTGCGACCCGGTTCATTTCGCTGCGTTGCTGAAGCGCGGTGACGATTGCATCTTCCATCGACACCGGAACCAGAGTCAAAGAAGGCGGTTGTGAAGGAACGATTTCCACCGTTTTGTCGACAGTCAATCCGGGTGAATTGACGAGTAATCGCAATTGATCCTCGGCATTTCGAATTGAAGTGACCGCGCGCGAAAGCTCAGATTTTCTTGTCGCAATTGCAGCCTCGGCCCGTTTGACTTGACTGGCAAGCGAGTCCAAATCCTGGCGTTTTTCCAGCCATTGATGGATCGCCACGGCCGAGTTCAAGTGGCGGATTCGCAGCAACAATGACGCGCGTTGAAAGTACAGGTTCCACATCGATTCCTGAACGGCCAGCAAGTGATCTTGGATCGACGTGGTAACGCTTTCACTTGCGATTTGCGTGTCAAGTTTTGCGAGCACGATCAAACTGCGGTTAAACGCTTGGCCTGATCCATTAAGCAAAGGTTGATTGAAACTAAGCGTCAGCCGCGAATTCCCCTGATTGGGCGGTGTAAAGAACTGCGAACTGCTGTCCCGCAGCCCGATCTTTTGCCCGACTTCAAACTGGGCTCCTGTTTCCGTCTTTCGTCGAATTCCACCGGAAAAGGCGAAATCCTCTTCACGCAACCGGCTGACATTGGCTCCGGCGTCCAACGCGCTGCCCGTCGGAACACTGGTGCGAATGAATTTTGATTCGACAAACGCTGTTGGGTCGAAATCGGCCGCCGCGCGGGTGACGCCGGTATGAGCGATACAAACGTTTTCGTTTAACGCCGCGATCCGAAAACTGTGACGAAGCGTGTCAAGGATCAAACTGTCGCCGTCAACATCAATCGAGCTCTGGGACAGCTTTAGCGGTGCCGTTGCCGTCGATTCCCACCAGGGTCGGAATCCTTCGTCAATCGGCGAGGCAATGGAAAGTGAATGCAGGTAGTCCCTGACCGACTCCGCCGTGGCGGATACACCGGGATCCCGTGAAGCGATGGTGGTTTCGTTCAGCCACTCGTCGGGAATGTCGCCAACCAGAACCGGTGGAGCATTTTCGCGGATGTACGAAGGAACAGAATCGTCCGCCGGCAAAGGACTTTCAGTGGGACGGACCGGTTTGGCAAGCCAGGACGGCATATCACTCGTCTGCGCGCATGCAACACCCGCGATCATCATCATGATCGGTGTCGCAATGCATTGTCTGCAAACGGACCGAACCATTCTGTCCTCCATCCTTGGAGCCATTCATCGAGTCGCGTGAATCCCAACTTCTGACAAGTCACACCCGGCGCGCATCGATATCCATCTCTGATGGTGTTTCTTCGGTTCCAACCGGCCTTCGCGGCAGCAGTCAAGTCGCCGAAGTGAACGGCAATTCAGCATTTGCACCGAATTCCTGTCATGAACACGACAGATTGGTTGAATTGCCCAGACGTCACACCTGATGCGACCGCTGCATTCGGTTCAAGCCAGTGGTTCCAAGCTAGCGGTTTCACGACGGAAAGGTTGATTCGGACCTAGGATTGATCGACGTGTACACCGTGCGATCCCGTGTTTTACAGAGCCGACCGCCATGCCCTGGCTATTCCGAAAAAACAAGAAAAGCGCCTCTTGTGGCGGAAGTGTAAAGCACTCGCTTGACGCCGCGGTTCTTGAAAAGCGGCTTATGTTTAGCGCGACACCACTCGCACCGATGGTGGACGAAAGTGGCGTTTTCGACCCCCAATCTACCGACCCGTTGCAGATCGAATTCTCGCAACCAGCTTCCGTCACCCCTGACGATACAGACAACCAATCCGTCCGTTCCATGGACCTTGGCATTCGATTGGAGCTGGTTTTTGTCGATTCGGGAGTGGAGGATCACCAGCGACTGATCGACGATCTATTGGCCGGCAACCGCGATACCGACCTGGAGATCTATTTGCTTGACGGGTCGCGTGACGGGATCGATCAGGTCAGCGAAATTCTGGCTGATTACGATAACGTCAATGCGATTCATATTCTTTCGCACGGGAACGATGCACAACTGCGGTTGGGCAGCTCAACCGTGACTTCCGACAATTTGTCAGGATATGCAGGCGAACTTGCACAGTGGCGATCCTCTCTTGCCGACAACGCCGACTTGCTGCTGTATGGATGTGAATTAGCGGAAACCGACGCCGGTGTGACGATGATGGAGGCTCTCGCCGAATTGACCGGCGCCGATGTGGCAGCCTCGATCGACGATACCGGTCACGAATCCTTGGGCGGCGACTGGGACCTTGAATACGCTTCGGGTGTGATTGATACGATGTCCCTGTTCAGCCAGTCGACTTCCACTAATTGGCTGGGGATTTTAGCAACGCCCGAATTGGCACCCAGTTTCGAGACGCTCGTCAATGTCAATACTGCCGGGGTTCAGACCACGCCGGGAATGGGGGCAACATCAATCGCCGTCGACGGAGCAGGCAACAGCATCGTCGTTTGGGTGGATGAATCAGGTGCCGATGGGAACGGACATGGCATCTTTGCTCGTCGTTTTGACGTCGA
>JAGQPO010000178.1 GCA_020426665.1 Planctomycetales bacterium | reverse complement strand
AGCCTTGGCCCGGTGCCTGGACGGTCATCCTGTCGATCGGTGCTTGCGAGGATGACATTACCGCGACCACGTTCTCTGCGCCGCGCCGCCCCGTCTCGCTTGGCGCTGACGGCGTCATCAATGCCCACGTCGCCGCGGAAACCACAACCATCAATATCAACACCGCCGTGTAGGTCACATAGCGAGCCGCCGCCGAGCGATGACGCAGAAGGTGCCCGATGATTAGCGACGCAATCGCCAACAACGTAAACTGCCAGATCGAATGCACCAACGTCCAGCCGATCCGGTCGACATCTTTGGGAAGAATCAACGCACTGCTCAGATCGAAAAACCAGGCGTTCATTTTTTGCCCTCCATCTCGTCAAGTAAACGTCGCACTTCGGACAATTCTTGGGGCGAAGCTTTCATGCTCTTGATCGCGTGAAGCACCAAACTCATCGTCGCGCCGTCGTAAACTTTCTCGACCAGATCTTTCATCAGACGCTTGCCGGCCGACTGCCGCGTAAACGCTGGGCGATAAATATGGGGCGAAACAGTTTCGTCGCGCCGGACCAGCCCCTTGTCAAGCATCACCGACAACATCTTAACCGTCGTCGAGTAATTCGTGCCCTTGGAGGCATTGAGATGTGAATGGATGTCACGCACAGGACTTGGCCCCAAATCCCACAGAATCCGAAGCATTTGCAACTCGACTTCCGTGGGCTGAAACGAATCATTAGCAACCATCAGAACCCTCCGAATCCGCCCGACGGGAAACCAACCCGGCAGGCGTTAGCACCATCTAATCAGCGAAAGCTTTCGCCATTCTAGCGAAGCTTTTCGCTAGGCCAATCCCAATTAGCGAAAGTTTTCGCCAATTAATGAAGGTCGCGCAGCAACCTGGGGCAACCGGCCGAAAAGGGAAAAGGGGGGCACTGCTGGTGCCAGCCATTGCCGAAGCGTGTTTCAGCCTCGCGCCTGTCCGCAGTAATACGGCTAAGAGGCCAGAGGCAGAAACGATGATTGCCGAGGTCGCCAGGCCTTGGCGGAAGGAAATTACCCCCTTCCCCTTTTAAAACTACCCCTTTCCCCTTTTTTAGTTTGGTGGGTGATTAGCGGCGGTTTTCGTGCAGCCACATCACTTCTTTTTCGAGCCGGCTTGCCGGCAGAGGTGAATAGACGATCGGCGCCGTTCCCAGTCGAACCTGGTCGGCATCGTTGACCGAATGTTGCGCAGCGGACAGCGTTTCGCGGACTATCAGTTCGGTCAATCGAACCGGCAGCGAGACGCCGAAGTAGGGTTGTCGGCGAACAGAGACGACACTTGATTGACCCCATGTCATCCTGATGCCGTCAAGTTCGTTGCGCACCAGACGCTGCAACTCCATTCGTTTGACGTTTCCCATTTCACGGTCTGCATCCCAAGCGATCACCCAGCTACGTCGTCCGGTGCGGTAGGCGAGTTCGGTCATCCTCATGGAACGCTGCAGGATCGCGTCGAACGCGTCGGTCCCGGACGCCGGAATCGCGGCTCCGACGGCGACGGTGGTCAAGAAGACTTCGTTCTCAAACGCCGGCTGTATTTCACCAGCGCCCAACTCGATCACCTGGGCGGGAACATCAATTCGGACGCGACGTGGCGGCGTCGGTTTCGAAGCGTTTTTGGATGGTCGCGCCGGCAACACTTCATGAACAAGTTGCCGGTCGACTTGCACGGCACCGTCACCCATCGACAGCAGATCGGATCGCCAGTCAACCCAACGCGTGGCGACTGCGGCGGGACCACCGGTCGGCGTTCTGAAACTGACTGCAGTACCCGTCCCCACCCGTGACTCGATTCGCAACGTCGAAAAGTGCGCAGCGGCCAACTGGCGACTGATCATCAGCCCCAGCCCGCCGGTGCTTCGAGCGGGCGCTTTCCCGGCCGCAATCAATTCCATGTCCGACGGCGCGATGCCTTGTCCCTGGTCGACCACCGACCAGACCATGGAATCTTGACCGCGCACCGTTTTAGCCCGGATCAGCACCGGGCCACCGTCGCGGGTGACGCGAATCGCATTGCCGACCAGATTGACGATCAATCGACGCATCAGGTTGGCATCGGCGTAGATTCTGGCGCCCTGATCGAAGGGTCCATCCCACAACAGATGGATGTCGCGAGGCATCATCCAAGGTTGCAAAGTCGATTCGACGTTCTGTCGAAGCTGATCGATCAGCACCCACTCGCGTTGCACATTCGGAAAGCCGGAATCGAATTGGCGGGATTGGACCATTTCATCAACCAACTGTACCGCACAGTTGCATTGATTGATCGCAGCCGACAAACACTCACGTTGCGCCGTTGACACTTGACCGAGGTCTCCATCGCGAACCAATCGGACCGCTTCGCGAATCGTCGACAGCGGTGCCCGCAGGTCATGTGCGGTTTCACTGATCAATCGCGAAACGGACTCGTGTGACCCTTCGATGTCGGCAGACGTTTTCAGGCCGGCAATCGGTTTGCTGTACTGACTACCGAACTGGCGCCCCGACGGCGGCGACGGAACCGAATGCGCAGCGGCGTGGCTGTCGGCGTGACGGTTTTCCTGGGATGCCGAGAGACCAGATGCGTTGCCGATCGTCCCGGCTGCGACGATCGTGTTGGCGGCAGTAGTGGGGATAGTGGAAGTCACAGCGAAGGTTCTCCGGAAAACAGGGGGAAACAGGCTGCGTCGATGACGTGAGGGAGGGAATCACACCCGGAAGGAGCTCGACGCGACCTGTTAGGTTGTGCGTATCGGCTGGGGTGAGATTGCGGCGATAGCGGACCCGGTGGATCAATCCCCGGAAAGTTTGCCGGAGCATCAGCCCTTGCCTGATGTGCGGATCATTCCGCCGCTGCGAAGCTTGCGAGTGGCGTGCGGCGAACTTACACTCAGACTCCCCCTGAAACTCCAAATATCTCCCCGATCTTTTCATCTTCCATGCAAATTCTCCCACGAATGTCACTTGTTAACTACTGCGGTGTGCTCCTGATCGCCGCAAGTGTTGTTTCGGCCGGATGCAAAATTGAGAAGGTCGATTCGGGTCCCGACTCGAAAGAGACGACTGCAAACGGATCACCGCTTCACCCCATCCGAACCTCTGAGGGTGGCAAGATACGAGTCGCATTCGTCACCAACGGCATCGACCCGTTTTGGACGATCGCCGAGGCGGGTTGCAATGCGGCTGCCAAAGAGTTGGACGTGGAGTGTTTGGTCCGGATGCCGCCGGACGGTCCGGCCGACCAAAAACGAATGTTAGAAGAATTGATCGCCGGTCCTATCGATGGCGTCGCGGTCAGCCCCATCAACCCCGAAAACCAGACCGGGATTCTGAATCAAGTCGCCGAGGCAACGAATCTGATCACACACGACTCGGACGCACCGGAGTCGAACCGATTGGCGTATATCGGCATGAACAACTATGACGCCGGACGAATGTGTGGAAAAGTCGTCAAGGAAACGATGCCCGACGGCGGTGAAGTGATCATCTTCGTCGGTCGCTTGGGACAACTCAATGCCGACCAACGGCGTCAAGGCGTGATCGATGAATTACTGGATCGTTCCAACGACCCTAACCGCGAATACGATTCCGCTGACCAGGTTTTGAAAGGCGACAAGTACACGATCCTGGACACGCGGACGGATAACTTTGACTATGCGTTGGCCAAGAGCCGTGCCGAGGATGCAATCGTCAAGTATCCCGACCTCGGATGTATGGTGGGTTTGTTCGCCTACAACGCCCCCAACATCTTGGAGGCTCTTCGTGGTGCCGACAAAATCGGCAAAATCCAAGTGGTTTCATTTGATGAAGACGATCGCACATTACAAGCAATCAAGGACGGGGAGTGCTACGGGACGATCGTCCAGGATCCGTATCAGTACGGTTATCAATCGGTCCAAATGCTCGCCAAGTTGGCATCGGGTGACGAATCGGCAATCCCCGAAGGCCGATACGTTGACATTCCGGCTCGCGCCATCCGCAAGGACAGTGTGGATGAATTTTGGGCAACAAAACGAAAGTTGCTCGGCCAAACCGATGAGTCGGGTGTGACGGAAAAGTGAGTTCCGCACTCGTCGATCAGCCCGCTCCATTGTTAGAAGTTCGCTCTTTATGCAAACGATTCCCGGGCGTGCGCGCACTGCACAAGGTTGATCTGACCTTGATGCGGGGCGAGGTGCTTGCCCTGGTCGGTGAAAACGGCGCGGGCAAAAGCACGTTGATGAAGATCTTGGCCGGAGTGCAATTGCCCGACGAAGGCCAGATTTTGATCGACGGCAAACCCGTCATAATCGGCAGCGTCTCCGAAGCGATTCGACTTGGGATCACACTGATCCATCAGGAGTTGAACCTGTCAGACAACTTGTCGATCGGCGCAAACATCTTCCTCGGCCGCGAACCGACTCGCTGGGGCTTGATCGACCGCGTTGAAATCGACATGCGATCGCGGCAACACCTGACGTCCGTCGGACTGTTCGTCGATCCGCAAACTCTGGTCAGAAACCTGACCATCGGACGTCAGCAAATGGTTGAGATTGCGAAAGCATTGTCGATCGATGCACGTGTCTTGATCATGGACGAACCAACCAGCAGCCTCTCGCAACGTGAGGCCGAGGCGTTGTTCAACGTCGTGTCGGGACTGCGTGATCACGGCGTCAGCGTCATCTACATTTCGCACCGACTTGGAGAAATCGAAAGAATCGCCGATCGAGTGACGGTAATGCGGGACGGTCAAAACGCCGGCGAATTGGTCGGAGACCAGATTCACCATGACGCCATGGTCAGCCGAATGGTCGGACGTGATGTATCCAGATTCTATGAACGAACCGTCCGACATCCCCAGGCCGGCGTAAACGCTGGCAATGCCCCCGGCGGTAATGAATCTGCGGACGACAAAACCGACGGCGACGAAAGTGGCGGCAACGCCGCGAATGGTAAATCTCTGCCGGCTCTACAGGTTGAAGGGTTAATCGTCCCGGAACATCCTCGCCATAAACTGTCGTTTCACGTGATGCCCGGTGAAATTGTCGGCGTCGCCGGACTGGTCGGAGCGGGCCGCAGTGAGATGCTTCGCTGTTTATTTGGTGTCACACAACCTTTGGGCGGGACCGTGGCGATTGATGGAAAGACCGTCGCGTTGCAAAGCCCCAAAGACGCAATCGCCAGTGGGATGGGTCTGGTTCCCGAGGACCGCAAGGAACAGGGATTGGTGATCGATTTTTCGGTTCGTCAAAACGTGTCGCTGGCAAGTTTGTCCGACAAATCCGGCATGCGAACGTGGATTGATTTCGGCGCTGAAGAATCTGACACGTTGCGAAGTATCGACGAATTAAGAATCAAGACTCCTTCGGCCGATCAGGTCGTCCGTTACCTTTCAGGCGGCAATCAACAAAAGGTCGTGCTCGGCAAGTGGCTGGCGATGAACCCCAAGATTTTGCTGTTGGATGAACCGACGCGAGGCATCGACGTCGGCGCCAAGGAAGAGATTTATCGTTTGATGGAAACGCTGTCACAGCAAGGTCTCGCAATCCTGTTTGTCTCCAGTGAAATGGAAGAAGTGATTGCGATGAGCGACCGGACGCTGGTGATGCACGAGGGAGCGTTGACCGGAGAGTTGGTCGGTGACGACATTGGTGAACAGCAAATCATGAATTTGGCAACCGGAGTGGTGAAACAATGAACAAGATTCTGGGCATCTTCGGTTTGCTGTTGTTTGTATGTCTTTTTACAACCGTGCTGAGTGACAGCTTTGTCGGCGAATTGAACATGTACAACACCACTCGGTGGAGTGCATTGTTTGGGATCCTGTCGATCGGTGTCGCGTTTGTGATCATTACCGGCGGAATCGATTTGTCGATCGGTTCGGTCGTCGGACTGGTCGCATGCCTGTTGCCGATGATGGTCGTCGACCACGGGATATCACCCGGGTATGCGATTTTGATTGTCATGGCGATTGCCGGCGGGATCGGATTGTTGCACGGATTGTTGATTACAAGATTGGATCTTCAACCCTTCGTCGTCACCCTGTGTGGACTGTTGTTTTATCGTGGGTTTGCGCGTTGGTTGACGGACGACCAGACGCTCGGATTTGGACGAGATCACCAAACGTTGCAATTGCTCGCACTGGGCAAACCGTGCAGTTGGGCGACGATGCTGCTGATCGGCGGCGTCGGATTGTTCCTATACGGACTCTGGAAAATGCATCATCGCGCCCGGACGTCGCCCAATTCCCGATCATTGGCTGATATACGGGCCTATGCCGAAGCGTCGGAAATCTCGGCGTTGTCGATCCCGTTTATCGGATTCTTGTTGGCATTGATCGGTTCGGCCCGGTTTTGGCTGGGCTGGGAAACCGGGCCCGGAACGGTACTGTTCGAAGTCGCGGGTTACCAGGTCCGCGGGCTGGGCATTTCCGTGACTGAAGATGCCAAGTTGTTACCGGCCACCGTGATGCGATACGCGGGAATCGTGTTGTTCGTACCGACATTACTGATGTTTCTGGAGCGGGCCTGTCGCGCGGGCTTCCGTCGGGTGCGAATGCCTTTGGCGGCCGTTGTCGTCACGCTGTTGTTATTGGCCGGATGTATCTGGCAATTGGTTCCGTTGTTTCGTGAAGCCTCGCCCGATGACCAGTGGCAAGTCGGTGCGATTGAAGTCACTGGGACGGTGTTAAAAACCACAATCATGCTGATTGTGTTCGTCGTCGTGGGCAGTGTGATCGGCGCGATTGGATGGCTGCTTTCGGTGTCGTCCGGCGTTTGCCAACAAGCCAAGGCGTTGATCCCGTTGCTGGTGACAACGGGCGTGATGGCGTTGCTGGGTCACACCAGCTTGGCAGCGACGATGGTTCCCATGCCGATGTTGATCCTGATCGCCCTTTCGATTGTCGCAGCCGTCTTTTTGAATCGAACCGTGTACGGCCGATACCTTCTGGCCCTTGGGCGTAACGAAGAGGCGGCCAGGTACAGCGGGATCAACACGAAACGCATGATCGTCGTCGCGTACGTACTGTGCTCGCTTGCCGCGGGACTTGGCGGCGTCTTGTTTGCGTTGGATGTTAACTCGGTCCAACCATCGGGCTTCGGCAATTTCTACGAGCTGTACGCGATCGCGGCGGCGGTACTGGGCGGATGCAGTCTGCGAGGCGGCGAGGGAAACATCGTGGGCGTTGTGATCGGGGCGGCGGTGATGCGAGTCCTTTACAACGCGATAAATATCCTGGGAATCAGCACCAAGCTGGAGTATTCCATTATCGGAATGGTGATTTTGGCCGGAGCGATCGTCGATGTGATCGTCAAACGGATCGTGGCCAAACGCGCCGTCTTGGCGTCGCAGGAACCCGATTCATAAATCACTTTCGCCGTATTGATCGATCAGCGATTGGGGGACACGCTGCAATTCGCCTTTGCGATTGACCACCGCCAAGGTCACCGTGGATGTGACCAGCGTCGTTTGATCCCGGCATATCGTGTACTCATGCACGATCTTTCCGGCGCTAACCGAGGCGATCCGCGTGTTGATCTGGATCAAGTCGTCGTAGCGAGCCGGTGACTTGTAGTTGCATTCGACGCGAGCGACGACCACCAGCAAACCTTCGTCTTCCATGTCGCGGTAGCGGCCCCCACTGGCCCGCAACAGTTCCGTTCGCCCCATTTCGAAGTACTGTAAGTAGATGCTGTGGTGGACGAATCCCATCGGATCGCATTCGTCGTATCGGACGCGGTGATCAATGGTGTGTGATCGCATGATGATTTGACATTCCCTCTTTTGACGCCGATCCGCGCACCAGCGATACTGTGATGGTTCTGCAAGCCATTCTCAGTCTACACCACCGACCGTTTCAATTTTCGTCAGACAACGGCGCGAGATGTTATGTCCTTTTCCGAATTGAACCAGAGCTTTCGAACGCAGCATGGCGAATCCATCGCTGAACTGTCGCGTCAACAACCCGTCTTGGTCGTGTTCCTGAGACATAGCGGTTGTACATTTTGTCGTGAAGCACTCCAAGATCTAAGTGATCAACGTCACCAGATTGAATCAAACGGAACAAAGATTGTTCTGGTGCATATGGGCGACAACGACACCAGCCGCCCGTTCTTCCAGGCATACGGAATGGACGACGTTGGCCGCATCAGCGACCCGAAATGTGAATTGTATCGTGCCTATGACCTGGGGCGCGGACGATTGAGCCAGTTATTTGGGGCGCAAGTGTTTTGGCGCGGCTTCAAATCTGCCATTCTGGACCGACACGGGTTCGGCAAATTAGATGGTGACGGATTTCAAATGCCCGGCGCGTTCCTGGTTCGCGACAATAAGATTGTTACCGCTTTTCGACACGAAACGTCGGCGTCGCGACCTGACTATTGCGCATTGACCGGTTCAAATCGTGAATCAGACGAAGCCGCTACGTCATCCAATTGATCAAACGATTCGTGTGAATCCGGGGTTGTTTCGACAGCGCCGCGGAACGGATCATTTTCCGGCTCAGGGGTCCAAATCCATTCTGCGAACGTCGTCCCGCATCGCATGCAGCGCCACCGTAATCGAAGCGTTAAAAGAAAAATGAACTGCTTGTACCAGCGCGAGCGAAAACATTCGTTAGGCCGGTTCTGGCAGCGCGGACAATTAACCATGGTGCTCGTCTGATTCGGACCGGTCGCGATATTTGACGCTTGTACAAATAGCTGGGCATCTCCAAACCCACCGGGCCGAGGATAATTCGACCGACCGCCGCGCGAAACAAGAAGCTTTCAATTCGTTCGGTAAATCGAAAAAACATCCGGTTGAACAGGATTTTTCCGCAAACTTACCCAGGCACTGCTCTCGAAACGACGCATCGCGTTACGAGTCGGCCGCCTGCCAACCCGGTCATGGCAGAATGCAACTTCAAATCGCGCCGGCAAGCCAAAAACGGTGGTGGCTGGTCCACCGCTCACGCGTTCGGGTTAGGAAGGTGGGAAAGGTTAGTCCTGTGGCTTGCAACGCAATGAGGCTTTGCGAGCCAATTTCGGCAGCGATCGCTGGATCTTTTTCCAACCGCCGGCGGCACCTTTTTTGGGTCGAACGACATAGTCAAACCCGGGCGGGATCCGATCTTGTTGAGTACGAAACGACTCGCGAATCCAACGTTTCCAGCGATTGCGGGCGACGGCATTGCCGGTTTTTTTGGGGATGGTCACCCCCAATCGCCGTTGGTTTTTTGATCCGCCGGTTTTCGAAGCGTCGTCGATCTGGTGTGCAAAGGCGAACACGACCAAACAATCATCGGCGGCACAGCCGCCTTTTCGCAAAACCAGTGTGAACGCGTCACCGCGGACGACACGCTTCGACTTGGGGAACGATTGTGGGCTCATGGATGACGCTTAAAAAGCCAAGTCATCACGAAGAGATTGGGGGTTCTTGGCTGCAAATTGTTCCAGCAACTTTCGGGACTCTTCGTCGATGTGCTGTGGTACTTTGATCTGGATTTGGGCGATCAAGTCACCGGCAGGAGCGGTTTTCGAAACGATGCCCTGGCCCTTCAACCGCAACTTCGCTCCACCATTTGTTCCGGCAGGAATATTTAGTTTGACGACTCCGTTCGGCGTGGGAACATCGACGCTGGTTCCCAAAGCGGCTTCGGCAAAAGAGACCGGTAAAGTCAGTTCAAGGTTCTGGCCGTTGCGTCGGAAATGGGGGTGGGGCGACGTCTTGATGACCAAAATCAAATCGCCGCGTTCACCGCCATTGGGCGACGGCGCGCCTTGTTCGCGCAGCCGCATCTTGGCACCTTCGGCGACGCCGGGCGGAATCGTAACGGCCAGCTTTTCGTCGTTCAGATAGAACTCGGTCGCGCCCCCACGAACGGCGAGCTCCAATGGCAATTCAAGCTCGTGGCGGATGTTCGCTCCTTTTTGTGGTGGTCGCCGAGGGGCGGTTCGTGTCCGTCCGCCGCCTGCCCCACCGCCGCCTTGCCCGCGAAGGATTTGTTCGAAAAAATCGCCGAAGCCGCCTTCAAAACTGGCTCCACCGCCGGATTTCCCAGCGCCGCCGCGGCCAAAGATTTGCTCCAGATCCAATCCGTCGAACCCTCCGGGAGCGCCGCCTTGGTATCCGCCGCCGCGAATCTTTTCAAAGTCCGCCCCGTAACGATCGTACGCTGCACGTTTTTCTTCGTCGCTCAGGACGTCGTAAGCCTCCTGAATTCGCTTGAACCGATCCTGGGCGTCCTTCCCTGGATTTTTGTCCGGGTGGTACTTCAACGCCAGCTTTCGGTGCGCTTTCTTGATTTCGTCTTTCGTTGCGTTGCGAGTGACGCCAAGTGTTTGATAAAGGTCTTCAGCCACGGCAAATATGGTTCCAAGCGTTCATTCAGGTAGGTGTCCCCGGCCGGGTCTGGTGATCCATGCCCAGGGGACTCTTACTGGGTTTATACTTCCTGGCGGTAAACTTGGCACAGTCGCCGCCGCTTGGCCAGATGGAGCAAAGTTTGCGCCGCAAAACCTCAGGAGTGGATTTCCGATGAATTTACGGCCCGTCATGGTACCGACAGCGATCTTGTGGGGCTGTCTGGCAATTTGTGCGGGCAAAACTCACGGGGCGGGAGGGTCGTTAACCCTAAAACTGGAGGACGAAACGACTGGTGAAAGTGTGATTTCTCGCGCGGAATTTTATCGAGGTGCAGCAGCGACGGAAAAACACGAAAAACAGATGCCGATCCGGCAGACCGTTTCCGGCGGTATCGGTGTCGTGGTCGACCGCAACGTGTTACTGGAATTGCCCGATGGCCCGTATCGATTTCGTATCATTCGGGGACCGGAATACCGGATCGTCAACGGCTCCTTTGACCTTGAAAAAACCAGCTTGGATGAAAAAACGGTAGCGTTGCCGCGAATGGTCGACATGGCAGGCGAAGGCTGGATCTCCGGTGATTGCTGTGTGGTACCGTCCTCCGAAAGTGTTCCGTTGCGGATGGCGGCGGAAGATTTGCACGTTGCCGCCGTCCTGGGAAATCGACCTACCAAACCGATCCCGCATCGCGATGCAGATGAAAAAATCGATTTCGACCCCAGTTGGATTCGCACCGATGTATTGCACGACCGTGGACTGGTCTATTACGGACTCGATCAACCGACCGCGGAAATTGTTCAGGCTTCCGAACACGCGATCTCCGCTTTGGTGTCGGCAAAGTCATCGCCCGATTCACCGGCATGTCGAATCGGAATCGAAAACCCGTTTGCATGGGAGCTTCCGGTCTTACTGGCCAGCGGAAAAGTCGACGGATTGTTCGTACTGGGTGACTGGTTGAGATTGGACAAACGCGTCTTGTCGGTTCGCGATGGCAGAATGTTGCCGTCGTTTTCATTAGGCGAGCCGACTCAACTGGGGCGGTACGCCGAGCGGATCTATCGACACGCCCTGGATGCGGGAATCAACGTCGTGCCACTGGCCGGTGGCGGCGACCAATCGGCAAAAACGCCGATCGGTTACAACCGTTTGTACGTCACCCGGAAATCCGGTGCGGACACGCGAACTGGTGCGTACGAAGACAATTCCGACCCATCTGTCGATTCACCGCAGAAACCATCGTCGGCACAGGATTGGTGGCAATGCGTCTGGGACGGCACAAGCGTCGCCACAAACGGTCCTCTATTACGTCCGCTGGTCGGCGGCAAATTGCCGGGACACGTCTTTCGGGGACGCAGCGGTGAAGTGTTACGAATCCAGCCCGAGTTAAACCTGGCGGTGCGAGATCCCGTCGACTACTTGGAAGTGATTCACAACAACCAAGTTCACTACAGCGCGAGACTGGATGAATTTGCAAAAGCGGGCGGCGAAATACCAGCGATCATGGCCGACGAAAGCGGTTGGGTGATCTTGCGGGTGATGACGCAACACGGTGAACACTATCGCGCCGCGCTGACGGCGCCATGGTGGATCGAGTTCGATGGACGCCGCCGGGTTGCACCGGACAGTGTCAAGTTTTTTCAGGAGTGGTTGTCCGAATACGAGGACCGATTGAAACAACTTCCACCTCAGCAACTGGCCGGATATGTGCCGTTCATTCAAGCGGCGCGCCGTTTTTGGGCGGACCGTTAGCCCAGCGTGACAATCTTGCCGGTCTTTGCACTTTCATAGATCGCGCAAATCACTTCGACGCTTCTTCGACCTTCGTGGCCGTTTAGAACCGACGGGCGACCTTCGGTGATCGCTTTGACGGCTTCTTCAAAGATCTTGGTGTGGCCGTCGTGGTTGATTGCGGACGGGTCCGCCGCGCCGCCGCCGGAGTCAGTTTTGCCGACCATCTCGGCGCGAATTCGTTCGTCCTCTGGATCTTCGTTGGCGAATTCCCAGGCCTTGAGGTCCTCTTCCTCCAGGATCGCACTGCCTTCGCTGCCGCTGATTTCGATGCGTTTGAGTGCTCCGGGATAGGACGTCGTTGTTGCCTCGATGACACCCAACGCTCCATTTTCGAACTGCAGTGTTGCCACGGCGACGTCTTCGACTTCGATGCGTTCGTGGGTCAACGTGGACGTCATGGCGCTGATCTTTTTGACCGGCCCCATCAACCAAACCAACAAATCGACGCTGTGGATTGCTTGGTTCATCAGAGCTCCGCCTCCGTCCAGCTTCCATGTCCCCCGCCAGGCGCCGCTGTCGTAGTAGGCTTGGCTGCGGTACCATTTGACATAGGCATCGCCCATCGTGATTTTCCCGAATCTGCCGCCGTCGACGGCCTTTTTCATCAGTCGACTGGACTCGTGAAATCGACTTTGGAAAGCAACCGTCAATCGGACACCGGCTTCTTCACACGCATTGATGATCGCGTCACAGCGCTCGACGGTGATCTCCAGTGGCTTTTCGACGATCACGTGTTTGCCGGCTTTTGCCGCTGCAACGGCGGGATCCATATGCAAACCGCTGGGGGTACAGATCGAGACCGCTTGAATCGAATCGTCGGCCAACATCGCTTCCAACGACTCGAATCCCTTGCAACCGTGCTGGGCTGCGAACGGTTCGTATTCTTCTTTGCTGCGACTGCATGCCCCGACCAGATGGGCGCCCTCGGCGTCGGCAATGGCGCGTGCGTGAAAATTTGCGATCATGCCGCAGCCGACGATTCCGATTCCGATGCTCATTGAAGGGGCTCTCCCGGTTGATTGATAGGTTTTCCAGGCGACGGGCGATTCGAAAGTGCTTGACCGGACCTGCGAAGGACAGATTGTCTCTCGAAAATGTGGCTCTGTGAACCGCCCCTAACCGTCTCGATCTTTTCCGCCGTTTACGATCAACTATTGCAGAACCCCGACCGAATCGAGACGACAGATTGACATTGTCCACCGCCGGCCCCCTTCATACAGATCGTCTGCACGAAATCGTTGACCTGCTGGAGCGACATGCGCGGGTCGGCGAAACGGTTGCGGCCTGCGCCCCGGGGGATCAGGTCGCCTTTTCTGGGGTCTGGGGGTCTTTGCGGGCCGTGCTGGCTGCCGCGGCCGCGCGTCGCTGTCCGAACGTGCTGATGTTGTTACCCCAGGCGGCCGATGCGGACATCGTCGCCGGCGACGCCATCGCGTTTGGAATCGCGGACTCGTTGGCGTTGCCGCTGAGCGTTGGGAACAGCGGTCGGCATGCGTTGGTCGACGGTGACTTGGCCGAACGGTTGCAGGTTCTGCAAAAACTTCGAAATCGGCAGCCAAACGACTCCACGCCCTTGCTGGTCACGGCCTACATCGGAGGTGCCATCCAATTGGTACCGACACCCGAGCAGATGGAGGCGTCATCGCGGACGTTGGCCCAAGGTGATGTCATTGAGATGGACGAGGTTCGTCGGTGGCTGGATGACAGCGGGTTTGTATCGACCACTGCCGTTCAACTTCCCGGTGAATATGCCACGCGTGGCGGATTGATGGACGTGTATTCGGTCGACCAACCACACCCGCTTCGTATCGAGTGGTTCGGAGACGAAATCGAATCGATTCGAAAGTTTGATCTTGGCAGCCAACGTAGCATCGAATCGATCAAGGAAGTCGAAATCACCGCGGTGGGAGCCGCTGGCCAAGGTACCGATGACGAAAGTCATGATCATTCTGGCAATCCGTTCGAACTCGGGCCGATCAGCGATTACCTGCCTGACGATACTTTGGTGATCCTGGTCGAACCCCACGATTGCAAGTTGTCGGCCGCGTCGATGTTGGGCAGAACAGAAGACCACTCGCACTTCACGGATTTCCAGACGTTGCTGGCTTCGATGTCGCACCTGAAGATCGTCACCGCGTCGTTGCTGAACGAGGGAGCCGAGACGACGATCGACCTGCAATCGACCAGTGCCGATGGGTTTGCGCTGGCGCTGGAAGAAACGCAAACGCGGATCGATACCGTCGCCGCCGACCACGACATCTTGCTGGTCGGCGACACACCCTCGGACAGCGGGCGGTTGATGGAGCTGTTGTCGGAAACCGAGGCATCGCGAAGCGGACACATCAAACCGGCCGTCGCTCAAATCAGTGGCGGCTTCCATTTGACGGCGGCCAAGACACTGGTTTTGACCGGCGCCGAATTGTTCCATCGCAGCCCCGTGCGTCGCGGGAAAACACGCGCTCCGGGAAAGCCGATCACGACGTCGATGCAGTTGGAACCGGGCGACTTGGTCGTTCATCTCTCGCACGGCATCGGACTTTATCGCGGACTCGATCACATCGAAAAGAACGGCCAACACGTCGAACACCTGGTCATCGAATATGAAGGCGGGTCAAAAATCTATGTGCCCGCCTCGCGAATCGGGCTGATCCAACGCTACGTCGGCGGGACCAAGAATCGTCCAAAACTGGCAAAGGTCGGCGGCCAATCTTGGGTCCGTCAGAAAAAGGCGGCCGAGTCGGCGGTGACGGACATGGCGTCGGAGTTGCTGGAGTTGCAGGCCAAACGAACCGGACGCCAAGGCATCGCGTTTGACCCGGATCACATTTGGCAACAACAGTTTGACGCAAGTTTTCCGTACCAGGAAACGCCGGACCAGGTCACCGCCATCGCCGACTGTAAAGACGATATGGAGAAGGTCAAACCGATGGACCGGTTGATCTGTGGTGATGTCGGGTTCGGAAAAACAGAAGTCGCAATGAGGGCGGCGTTCAAGGCGGTCACCAGCGGATACCAGGTCGCAGTGCTGGTGCCCACGACCGTCTTGGCCGAACAACATTTCCATAATTTTCGCAACCGAATGGCCGAATTCCCGGTGCGGATCGAGAAGCTTAGCCGATTCTGCTCGCCCGCCGAACAACGCGAAACGTTGAAAGATCTGAAGTCCGGAAAAGTCGACATCGTCGTCGGGACACACCGCATCGCCGGCAAAGACATCAAGTTCTCTAATTTGGGTCTGGTGATCATTGACGAAGAACAACGCTTCGGAGTCGGGATCAAAGAGCGATTAAAGAACAAACACTCCACCGTTGATGTGTTGACGTTATCGGCGACGCCGATTCCGCGCACGTTGCACATGGCGTTGGTCGGCGTACGCGATATCAGCAACTTGGAAACGCCGCCGGCAGAGCGCCGCAGCGTCGAAACCGTCGTGACCCGCTGGGACGATAAATTGATTCGAAGCGCCGTCGTGCGTGAACTCAATCGCGGCGGACAGATCTTTATGGTTCACAATCGGATCGGCGATATGGACGCAATCGCCGAAAAGATACGCAACATCGTTCCCGAAATACGAATCGTGATCGGACACGGTCAAATGGGCGAAGGCGAACTCGAACAAGTCATGGTCGACTTTATCGAGCACAAGTATGACATGTTGCTAGCCACGACGATTATCGAAAGTGGTTTGGACATCCCAAACGCCAATACGATCTTTATCGACGACGCCGACCATTACGGACTGAGCGACCTTCACCAGCTGCGTGGACGCGTGGGCCGCTACAAACATCAAGCGTTCTGCTACATGATGGTCGCGCCCCATAAACATCTCTCGCCGGAGGCAAGCAAACGATTGAGGGCGATCGAAGAGTTCAGTCAGATGGGAGCCGGTTTTGCAATCTCGATGCGAGATTTGGAAATCCGCGGCGCAGGCAACTTACTGGGCAGCCAACAGAGCGGACACATCGCGGCGATCGGCTATGAGATGTACTGTCAACTGCTGGAAGACGCGGTCAGACAAATGCAAAACCTGCCTCCCGCACTGTCGGCCGATGTGGATATCGACTTGCCGGTCGAAGCCTATTTGGCACCCGAGTACGTTCCCGATCTGAGACACAAAATCGATTTGTATCGGCGTATCGCCAAGATCGAGAACGCTGATGAAATCGCGTTGATTCGCGAAGAATTGTTGGACCGGTTTGGACCGCTGCCCGATGCCGCGAGTCGCATGTTGGAACTCGCCGAGTTGCGACTCGATGCGGCCGCCTGGCAAATCGCTTCGATTACCAGTGACGCCAGATTCATCGTTCTCAATTACACACAACGTCGACGAGTCGAGTTTCTGGCCAAACAGTCACCCTATCCGGTTCGAATTGTCGACTCACGACGCGCCTACATTCCTCTGCGGCCTCAGAAAAAACCGGGGACCGCAACACCACCGCCAAAGAATTACTCCGACATCGACATCGATGATCCCAGCGGTGCCGGATTCGTCAAATTGGCACGGGGCGTACTCGGAAATAATGCCGGATGAAAAAAGGTGGTGCTTTGTCAACGTTTGATTTTGGGGTAGCGGAA
>JAGQPO010000177.1 GCA_020426665.1 Planctomycetales bacterium | reverse complement strand
ATCGCCGCGCCGTTGCCAAATTTGGACAACGAACAAGCCGCGTGGGAAATTGACTTGCACGCGCAATTGGAGACGCAGAAGGAGTCCACGGCCATGGGGACGTGGTGGCAAGTCGGACCAATCAAACAGGAGGGGCGAGTAGCTTTCGACGAAGATCTGGGGCCGGAAAAAGTTGTCGATTTGAAGGCAACGATTGGCGAACTCAGCTGGGCCGAGCAACCTGATCTGAAAGACGGTGTCGTGTATCCGCTTGATGAAACAGTCGGCGCGACCTACTTCTATCGTAAACTTCATGCGTCGTCGAAACGAAAGCTTCAACTCTCGTTGGGCAGTGACGACGCGATCAAAGTTTTCGTCAATGGAAAGGAAGTACTGGCCAACTTTGTCGCGCGGGCGGCCTTGCCGGATCAAGAAAAACTGGAAATTGATTTGGATGCCGGAGACAACGACTTGCTGGTCAAGGTCGTCAACACTGGCGGAATCGGCGGGTTCTATTTCAAAAAGATCAGCGAATCTGTTTTGGGATTGCCGACCGACGTTGTCCAAGCGTTGCAAGTCGTGAGTGAATCCCAAACACCTGAACAGCGAAAGCGGCTGCGCGAACACTATCGGTCGAAGCACTGGCCGATGTGGAGTGTCCTTTCCGGTCGGCGTGGCAAACTCCAAAAACAACTCGCGGCGATCGACAAACTAGCTGTAACCGTCATGGTGATGGACGAGAAGCCGGCCGAACAATCTCGCCAGACTTTTATTTTGAATCGTGGCGGCTATGACAAGCCGACCGATATCAGTGTTCAACCGGGGACACCCGCCGTGTTGCCTCCGCTGGCCGCTGATGCACCGCGAAATCGATTGACTTTGGCGAGATGGCTGGTCGATCCACAGCATCCGCTGACTGCTCGTGTGACCGTGAATCGATACTGGCAGACGTTCTTCGGGAAAGGCATCGTTAGATCGACCGAAGACTTCGGGTCGCAAGGAAACCCACCGACGCATCCCGAATTACTGGATTGGTTATCGGTGCGTTTTATCGAAAGCGGATGGAACGTCAAACAATTACATAAGCTGATCGTAATGAGTGCGACGTATCGGCAATCATCGCACGTGACCGACGAAGCCGCCGGTCTGGATCCGGAAAACAGTTGGCTTGCCAGGGCGCCTCGATATCGGTTGCCATCTTGGATGCTTCGCGACCAGGCGCTTTCGGTCAGCGGGCTGCTGGATCCCAAGCTGGGTGGCCCAGCGGTGAAACCGTATCAGCCGGAAGGAATATGGGCCGAGGCGACGTTCGGTAAAATCCGCTACACGCCCGATTCGGGCGAAGACCTGTATCGGCGAAGCTTGTACATTTTTTGGCGACGGATCGTCGGGCCGACCATGTTTTTTGACGGCGCGAAAAGGCAAACTTGCGAGGTCAAACCGACCCGGACCAACACGCCGCTGCACGCGCTGACCACGCTGAATGAAACGACGTTTGTCGAATCGGCGCGCGTGATGGCCGAAAGAGTTTTGCAGCACGACGAAGGAACCGAGGCAAGGCTTCAACATGCGTTCCGCTTGGTCACCGCACGATTGCCGACGCAGAGAGAACTGGACGTGCTTGCGTCCCGCGTCCGACAATTGATGGAAGACTTCGCGGCCAACCCGGATGATGCCAAAGCGTTGTTGGCCGTCGGCGAATCAAAGACGGTTGGAACATTTGATCCAGCCGAGCATGCAGCCTATACCGTGGTCTGCTCGATCCTTTTGAATCTTGACGAAACCCTGTCAAAGCAATAACGAGTTCCAGTCATGTCAAACGCCGATCAAACTCGACGCCAGTTCTTTGGTTCTACCGGAACCGGAGTGGGGATTGCCGCACTGGCAACCTTGTTGGGAAAAGATTCTGTCCAAGGCGCAAGCGGATTACCAACGTTGCCACATTACGCGGCAAAAGCAAAGCGGGTGATTTATCTGCTACAGAATGGTGCGCCGTCACACGTCGACTTGTTTGACCATAAACCGACGTTGACGAAACTGCACGGCCAACAGATTCCCGACTCGGTCGTCGGCGGTGCAAGATTCAGCACGATGACGGGCGGCCAGAAAGACAGGCCGTGTCTGAAGGAGATCACGACGTTCGCCCGTCACGGCGACAGTGGCGCAACGGTGTCAAGCTTTCTGCCGGAAACGGCCAAGATCGCCGACAAGTTGTGCTTCATCAAATCGATGCACACCACACAGGTCAATCATGCCCCGGCAATTGCGTTCTTTTTGACCGGTGCCGAACAGCCCGGACGCCCCAGCATGGGGTCATGGCTGAGTTACGGATTGGGCAGTGAGACGGACGAGTTGCCTGCGTTCGTCGCAATGACGTCACGCGATAAGGAAGCTTCGTGTGGCCAGATCTTTTACGACTACTACTGGGGCAGTGGATTTTTGCCGACCGTTCATCAGGGCGTCAAGTTTCGTGGTAACGGCGACCCCGTGTTGTACCTTTCCGACCCTCCGGGCATGTCACGGCAGCGGCGCCGCGGCATGCTGGACGATCTCGCGGAATTGAATCAGGACCAATTGGATGTGGTCGGCGATCCAGAGATTGCCACACGGATCAGGCAATACGAAATGGCGTATCGGATGCAATCTTCCGTTCCGGAATTGACCGATTTATCCACTGAAACCGAATCAACGCTGGCAATGTATGGACCTGATGTTACTCGTAAAGGCTCCTTTGCATACAACTGTTTGATCGCGCGTCGATTGGCCGAGCGTGGAACGCGGTTTATCCAGTTGATGCATGCCGGGTGGGATCAGCATCGCAACTTAAACAGCCAACTTGAAATCCAGTGTCGCGACACCGATGCACCATCGGCGGCGTTAGTGAAAGACTTGGAACAGCGTGGATTGTTGGACGATACTCTGGTGATTTGGGGCGGCGAGTTCGGCAGGACCCCGTTTCTGCAAGGAAAAATCGAGGACACCCAAAGCTGGGGGCGAGACCATCATCCCTACGTCTTCACGATCTGGATGGCAGGCGGCGGAATCAAACCGGGAGTCTCTCACGGTGAATCAGACGACTTCGGTTTTGGCGTCGCGTCTGACGGAGTCGGCGTCCACGATTTCCAGGCCACGATCTTGCACCTGCTGGGCATCGACCATGAACGGTTAACGTATCGATACCAAGGTCGACGATTTCGATTGACCGATGTGCACGGCGAAATCGTTAAACCGATTTTGGCATAACGATCATTCCATCACTCGAGTATTCATCCATCATGCTTCGTTCCATCAATTTTTTACTGGCCGTCGTTTTCGTCGCGGCCGCCGCGTTGAACTGTCATGCCCAAACACCTTCAAACGGGCTGACGATCCAATGGGACGGACGTTATTTAGACGTGTTCGGCGATGCGATTCCGGGCGATTTTGTGCGCACGCATTATTTGGAAGCCTACTGCCGACCGGGATCAACCGATCGCGATTGGCACGAGACGGTGATCAAACACACCAGCGAGTTGAAATCCGCATCGAAGGATAAAAAACGCATTGAGATTCAAGATCGACTGGCAGACGGCGTCATTGTCAATCACGTCATCGTCGCGGGAACGGACGACGTGACGTTCACATTGACCGCAACCAATCCCACGGACGTGGCGTCCGAAGCGCATTGGGCACAACCTTGCATGCGAGTGGACCGTTTTACCGGTGCCGATCCGGCGCAGGCACGTGAAGTGTATCCGCCATACATTAAAAAGTGTTTCCTGATGGTCGATGATCGCTTGACCCGGCTGCCGACGTCGCCTTGGGCCTTGCAGGCGAGATACGTCCCCGGACAAGTCTATGCGCCGAAACACGTTCCACGCGATGATGTGAACCCTCGACCACTCAGCGATGTGGTGCCGTCGAGTGGGCTGACAGGATGCTATTCGGCGGACGAAAAAATGATGCTAGCGATGGCCTGGCAGCCCTACCAAGAGATTTTCCAAGGAGTGATCACGTGCATGCACAACGATTTTCGAATCGGCGGATTGGAACCGGGACAGACGAAGCAGATTCGAGGTAAGCTGTACGTCGTTCCGGCTGATCCGGACAAATTGATCCGCCGCTTCAAGACCGATTTCCCCGATTGATCCACAAAGTTCCATGTCCCGTTCATCGATGCTGCTGTTCGTTTTTATCGTTTGCGTTTGTGCTCTGCCGGGGGCCCGCGTTGGCTTTGCGGAAGACGACGACGCGCAGATCGAGATTGCGACTTACAACATTCGATATGCAAACCGCGGAGATGGCAAAGACGTTTGGCCGAACCGGCGAGCCGCAGTCATTGCCTACGTCGGCCGCAACGAAATTGTCGGACTTCAGGAGGTCACAAAATCTCAGCTGAATGACCTGACGGCGGGGCTACCGCAGTTTGATTATTACGGTGTCGGACGAGACGACGGAAAAAGTGGCGGCGAGCACGCCCCGATTTTTTATCGTAAAGAACGCTTCGAGGTCATTAACAAGGGAACGTTTTGGCTGAGTGAAACACCCGATAAAATTGGCGTCGCGGGCTGGGACGCTGCACTGCCGCGCACCTGCACCTGGATTCATTTTCGGGATCGAAAAAGCGGGCAGGCGTTCTTGGTTGCCAACACGCACTTTGACCACCGCGGCGCAAAGGCTCGCGCCGAAAGCGGAAAACTGATTGCACGCCGAATCGCTGATTTGGCCGGCGACTTACCGGTGATCGTGATGGGCGATTTGAATTGTCTTCCCGATTCGGAACCCTACAATGCGATCGCCGCGTCATTTGTCGATGCACGTTCGACCAGTCAAACAAGACCAGTCGGCCCCAACAGCACGTGGAATGGATTTTCCGAGATCGTTCCCGATCGAATCATCGATCACGTTTTTGTTCGTAAATTCAACGTCTTGCAATTGGCGACCGAAGACCCAAAGACCGACAACGGCAGATTTGCCAGCGATCACTTGCCCGTTAAAGCGATCGTGCGTTGGGACGCGGTGACGAAAAACTGAAGCGTCGAAGACGATGCGACTGAGGTCGATATGATCTGACAGATCGGTCGGATCAGTCCAATCTGACAGATCCGTCCGATCTTTCACGGCGCGGCACGATCATTTGACGATGACAACTCACTTGGATTCCCAAACCGATCGATAGCGCCGAACGAACTCCGATTCGCGATCGGTTCCGATTGCGGAATAAACTTCCCAGGCCGGTTTGGGTTTCCCCAAGCGATCTTCATTGCTCGGCAAGCCCCGCAGTCCTAAACGCAAACCACCTTCGTTTGGATGATCGCTGGGCCGGTGATAATCGAATGCCAAAATGGAAGGGCATTGGCGAAGCTTCTGCCACGTCAACAGTAGTGCGGCGGCTTGAGTTTCCAGTTGTTCGGGATCGTTTTCATCGGCATGAAACCCCTGCTCGCTGCAGATGACCGCACGGAGATCACCCGTGGCGGTTCGGGTGGAGTCAAGATGCATGAATCGGTCCAACACCTGCAAGTTTTTGATCGTGATCAGTTCTGTATCAAAATCATCTGTCACTTTGCGGTCGTTCCAAAAGTCGGCTTTCCACAGACTCTGGGGATACGGATGATAGGCGATGCCCCAGGGAAAATCTCCTTCCAGATGGCTGTCGTGGATCAACCACTGGAGCATTTTTTTGGGGGCATAGGTTTTCCAGTGCTGGTTGTCGACGGTGTTCCAACGGTGCGTCAACGAGACAAACACTCGTGCATGCGGGTTGTGTCGCCGTGCGGCGGAATCGACCAATCGCATGGAGCGAACATAATGGTCCATGAACACGTCCATCGGTTGTTCGCCCATATTGGTCCATTGCCATCCATAATCCACCTCGTTGTGAACGATCCAGTGATCTAGCCGACCGTGCTGCGGGAATGATCCGCTATAACGGCGTGCCAGCACCTCCAATGCCGCGGCGTATTGTTCGACCGCTTGGGGATCGTTCAGATTCGGCATCGCATAGGTCCCCGCGGCGCTGGCCTGGGGATGCGCAATGGGCGCCGGATTCCGCGGTGAGTTCGGGATCAGCAAAATGGCTGCGACGATGATTCCGGCATCCGATGCGGTGCGGATATCACGGTCCTGTTGTTTCAGCCGAGGTTCGTTGACCCACCACCATTGTCCGTGAACCTTGACTCGTTCCCAACCCGGGCGTTCCGTCCGACTGACCAATCCGCTGACGACAAGATTGACCGAGGCGTGCTCCAATCCCAAGTCGACCAATTGTTGTGACGAAAAGCGATTGGTGATACAGGTTAACCCCTTTGCTGCGTGAAGCGGTTTCGTCTGCGGAGATGCCTGGCGAAGACTTGCGTGTTGGTCAAAGACCGGTGGCGGATAGACGGCGGGTGACATCGGTTGCCATTGGCCATCCGTTTGATGTACCAATTGAAATCGTGTTCCCGGCTGCATCCACGGCGATCCTTCGGCTGCGGGAATCGCGGCCTGGAAACGACGCGTTGCCCTATCGAAAACAACCGGCCACTTCTGGATCGTCTCCTGGTCGGTCAAGCGAACGGCAGAAATTGACGCGGGAGCTCTGGCAATGACATGAGTCGAATCGATCAGTGATGCGTCCGTGTCGTCGGACATGATGCTGCCGATCAAGTGCAAGTCACCGGCATCTAACCCAATTGATTCGATGCGCGCGATCCACGTGCGCGATTGATATCGATCGATTTGTGTCGCCAGCTCTTCTTTTACATGCCTTTCGTGTTCCGCTTCTGATCGGCGCCGAAGTTCTTCCGAATTCATCGGGCGGACGACGACGGATCGAACTTGCAAACGGATCCCTGGCGTATTGCCCAGATCGATTCGTATGGGCAACTCGCGATTGGCGTGAACAACGCTCGGTGCAATCTGATTTAAATTCAGCGTATAAGTTGTCCATCCTTCGGCGCTCGGCATGTCTGGCAAGGCGGCCGCGGGTGGACGATGGATTCCGGGCCCGCTGCGCCACTCCATTCTGGTGATCCCCTGCGCACAAAAATATTCCAATTCCAAGATCCAATCGCGTGTCGATTTCGGCAACGCAGGCATTTGGAACCGGAAGTAGGGATCCGATCCTTCCGCCAGAATCGAGATTGTGCCTTGTTCTTCGGTAACGGCAATTTGGTTTGAATGCTGCCCGATGGATGACCAATCGATTGGTATCGAAGCGGATTGCACATTCGGCTCTTGACTGAAGGTCAGTGATGCAGATGCAATCAACCAAGCGGTGAACAGAACCGTGGCGAGCGTCAATCGGCCCATTCTTCTGGTAAAGCTGCGATTCATAAGTAAATCCTTCCGAGAGTGTCGCCGCCCAGCTAGGGTGCGGGGACAGGAAGGGCGGCGGGTGGATTCAATGGAAACGGGAACGCCCATGGGATGACCATCACCGCAACGGCGAAAACGATTAACGAGAGCGGTAATCCGAAACGCAAGTAGTCGCTGACTCGGTATCCGCCGACGGTATAGACCATCAAATTGGTTTGATAGCCGAACGGGGACACAAAACTTGCCGAGGCAGCAATCATGACGGCGATGACGAACGGCAACTCGCTGACCCCAAGCGAATTCGCCGCTCCAATGCCGACCGTCAGCATGATCAGCGCGGCGGCGTTGTTCGTAATCAGTTCCGTGCACAGCATCGTGGCTAAGTAAACAAGAGCCAAAGTCAAATGCGGGTTCTTTCCGGCGCAGCGGATCAATCCGAGCGCGACGGCGTCGGCCGCACCGCTAGAATGCAAAGCGGCGCCAATGCCGATGGTCGCGCCGATGACGATCAAGATTCTCCAATCAACCGAACGACGGGCTTCGTTTGCCGTGCAGCAACGAAACAGAACCATGGCCAGCGCGGCAGCCATCGCGGCGGTCAGGATTGATGCAATGTTTAAAGCGGCGATCAGGACCATCGCAACCATGATCGCGATCGCATACCACGCGCGCTCGTGTCGTTGGACATTATTCGAATCCACACGACTGACCAGATAGAAATCTCGAAGCTCCTTTGCGCGGTGCAGAAACGATGGGGACGCTTCCAGCAACAAGACGTCACCGGCTTCGAGTTCGACGTCACCGATTTTTCCTTCCAGCCGACGGTCGCCGCGCGCGACCGCGACGACTGCCGCGTTGTAATTGCTGCGAAAGCGTCCCTCGCGGATCGTCTTGCCCAGCAGCGAACAACGTGAACTGACGACCGCTTCGATCAATGTCCTTCGCCAAGCGGGAATTTCCAGCTTGCGGCCTTGGTCATCCGGCGTCAACAGTCCGCGGGTCTTGCGCAAGTCAACAACTGATTCCAGCGCGCCGACCAGGATCAAGGCATCACCGGCCTGCAATCGTTCATTGGGCTTTGCCGGGACGACGGAGGATCCCCGTTGGATTTCGGCAATGTATAGTCCCGGCAAACTCCTTAAGCCGGCTTCGTGAATGGTTTTTCCGACCAACGGACCGCTGGGGTCGACCTGCATCTCCACGGTGTATTTTTTTGGGTCGTCGCTGACGCTGACAGCCGGACGTCGCTCGGGAAGCAATTTGGAAGAAAACAGCAACATGTATCCGACGCCCAGAATCGTCGCCGGGATGCCCACCACCGCGGGTGCAAAGAACGTGATCATGCCATCGTGCTTGGCCTCGTATTCCTCTCGCACGATCAAGTTTGTGCTGGTTCCCATCACCGTGCACATCCCACCCAAAATCGCCGCGTAGGACAACGGCAACAGGAGACGGCTGGCACTGGCACCAATCCGTTTGCAGACGTCGTCGACGATCGGCATCAGCGCCGCGACAACCGGTGTGTTATTCAAAAAACCGCTGAGAGCAGCGACGGGTACCAAAATTCGCACCTGTGCATCACGGAACGTACGGGAATGGTCCAGAAACCAACCGGTCGCCAGTTTCGTGCCGCCGGTCATT
>JAGQPO010000010.1 GCA_020426665.1 Planctomycetales bacterium | reverse complement strand
CCAGCGTTCGGGCCGCATGCAGCATATTGCCTTTAACGCAAAACCTGATCCCCAAAAACTTGCCCCAGGGCGTCGGCGACAAAGTGCGCGATTGCCCGGCTGCCATTGGGATTGCTGTGGATTCCGTCGTCACTGAGCTGCGCCGATTTGAACCACATTCCCGGAGGCGCCGCGGGGCCCATTAAAACGATGTGCCGCAACCAACGGTCGTCGACCAGTTGCAGATCGTATTCATAAGCAAGCTCTCGTTCCAAGCTGGCGTACGGATCGATCATAAACCCGCGTGGGATTTCCATCAGCAACGGTTCGCAATCATGCTTGCGACAGAGGACGATCATCTTGACCAGGTTCGCCTTTGTGACCGCGCGACTGTGCCACTTTAAAAAGTCGTGGCCACCCAACTCCAAAACAACCGCCTGTGGATGATGAATCTCGATGGCCCGTTCCAAAATACCGATCGCCGGTTCCGTTGCGATTCCCGAGACACCTTCGTTGATTACCGGCACCGTCAGCATCAATTCCAATTGTCCGGGATAGCCTCGATCGGGAATCATTCCTTCGGTCAAGCTGTCGCCGATGCAAACGATTGGGCGACTGGTGTCCAAGGTGACCAGATGGTTACAGCTTGCTGAACGACGATATTCAACGAAGTGAAATGTCCAAGCCATCCAGACCGCCACCAACAGACCCCATCCAAGACGTTTGAATCGGAGCGGGTTGGCACGGGACCGAAATCGCCACACGGCCAAGCCCAACAACACAACGCCAAGCAAAATCGTTGCAGGTGTCGCCGGCGCGAGTCGCACGACCAGAATGGTCAAACATGCGGTTAGTGGCCAATACCCCGGGCGCCCACGCAGGACCAAAACGCTGTGCCAGGCGATCCAAAACGCGACCATCCACGGCAACCAGTGGGGAAAGCACAGCAAACTGATCGAAACCGCGGTGCAAATCCCGATTGTTCGAAAGATTCGACGAAAGATCCCGGATGTAGGCTGCGGTGAATCGTCGTCGGGCATAAAATAGGGGTTCCCGCCATTGGAAGATTTTGGGCACTCTGCCTTTGAGTCCCCACCTATTGTAACCTTCCGAATCCTACCCCGTGAATTCTCGGTCTCGCACCGAGTCTGTTCAATGCTCCGTCGTCTGATTGCCGGTCTCTGTGTTCTAGTAGTCCCCGGAATTGTCTGTGGTGCCGCCGATGGTCCGCCGGATTCGGACCGTCCGCTGCGTTTCAATCGCGACATCCGATCGATTTTGTCGGACAAGTGTTTTGCCTGTCACGGCCCCGATGCCAAAACCGTCGAAGGGGGATTGCGATTGGATCTTGCCGGTCAAGCAACGGACTCCTCCGTCGGCGCGATCGTGCCCGGGAAGCCCGACGAGAGTGAAGTGGTTCGACGGATCCGTTCCAGTGATCCGGACGAGGTGATGCCGCCTCCGCACTCGCACAAGGAACTGACGGAAAAGGAACGCGAGGTGATCACGCGATGGATTGCCCAAGGCGCGTCCTACGAAAAACATTGGGCGTATGAACCGATGCGCGGTGTCGCGATGCCAGGCGTGGATGACGCAGCGACAGGAGGTAGCCCGGGAAAAGTCGCAATCACACAAGTCATTGACCAAACGATTACAAAACGTCTCGCGGCGGAGAACATTCAGCCGACGGACCAGGCCGATGCCGTCACGCTGATTCGTCGACTGTCGTTGGATCTGACTGGGATCCCACCGACCGCCCAGGAGGTGCAAGCCTTTCTGGATGACGATTCCGAAGACGCTTATTCGAACCTGGTCGATCGGCTGCTGAATTCTCCTCGATTCGGCGAAAGGATGGCGACCTATTGGCTGGACCTGGTTCGCTATGCAGACACCGTCGGTTATCACGGTGACCAAAACGTCTCGCAATCTCCCTACCGAGACTATGTGATCAATGCGTTCAACCAGAACATGCCCTATGACCAATTTGTGCGAGAACAGTTGGCCGGCGACTTGTTGCCCGAACCGACGTTGGACCAGCAAGTTGCATCAGGATACAACCGGTTGAACCAGACGACCGAAGAAGGTGGTTCGCAAGCGAAAGAGTACTTGGCAATCTACTTCGCCGACCGCGTCCGCAACGTGTCTCAAGTGTTCATGGGTGCCACAATGGGGTGCGCGCAATGCCATGATCACAAATACGATCCCTACACCACCAAAGACTTTTACTCGCTGGGAGCGTTCTTTGCCGATTTGGATGAACGTGGCGTCTATGGGGCACGCAGCCGGCCGCCGATGATTCGCGTTCCCGACCAGGATTTATTAAACCAGCTGGCCGCGATGGACCAGGAGATCGCGAAACTAAAAGAAAGCATCGGGCCGCTGCGCGAAAAATTGATCGCCAACCAAGATCAATGGGAAACGTCGGCGATCAAGGACATCGACAAGCGAACCGAAGTCGAGAAAGCATGGGTTGATGATGAATTGGTCTTAGACGCAAACAAGAGCGGCGAATGGAAGTTCGTTGAAAAAAGTAAAGCCCCGGTGCACAGCGGAGAAAAATCTCGACAACAGCAAAGCGACGGTTTGGTTCAGCATTTCTTTGACGGCGCGAAGCAGCCGTTTACCGTCGCATCGGACACGCGATTTTATGCATGGGTTCATCTGGATCCGAAAAATCCTCCGCGCGCGATCATGCTCCAATTTAATGACGGCGATTGGCCACACCGAAAAATCTGGGGAAGCGATGATATCGCTTACGGGTTGCAAGAAAAAAGTTATGCCGGTTATCAGCGTGCCGGACAATTGCCGGAAACCGACCGGTGGGTTCGGCTGGAGGCAACAGCCAAGGAGGTTGGGCTTGCTGAAGGCGCCAAGTTACAAGGTATGGCGTTCACCCAGTTCGGTGGCCTGGTCCACTGGGACGACAGCGGAGTCATTGATTCGGACGGGATCCCCGCCGACGTCGCAGCAGCGATGCAGGTTCCAAAAACCGATCGAACCCAGCCGCAGCAACAATCCGTTCGTCAGTACTATTTGGCGCAGGCGGACGAAATGAATTCGCTGAATCAGTCGATCAGCGACAAACAAGCGGCTCGTGAAAAGTTATTCGAATCCGCTCCGGAAACCGTTGTCTCCAAATCGGTCCAGCCGCGAACCATTCGCGTCCTTGCCAGAGGAAACTGGATGGACGATTCGGGCGAGATCGTCGGTCCTGCCGTGCCGAGTTTTCTAGGCGAACTGGATCTGGGCGAGCGACGGCCGACGCGTTTGGATTTGGCCGAGTGGTTGTGCAGAGAAGACAACCCGCTGACCGCCCGGACGATGGTCAATCGACTTTGGAGTCTGCTGTTCGGTCGGGGTATCTGCGCCAGTGTCGACGATTTCGGCGGCCAAGGCACTTATCCGTCTTATCCGGAATTGCTGGATGCTCTAGCGATTGAGTTTATCGAATCCGGGTGGGACATCAAAAAGATGATGCACACAATTGTCATGAGCCAGGCCTATCAGCGATCATCCACACCGACAGCGGAGTTGAAGGAGAGAGATCCGTACAACGATTTATTTGCGCGACAGGGACGCTTCACCGTCGATGCAGAAGTGGTTCGCGATGGGGCGTTGTCGATTAGCGGATTATTGGTTGAAAATGTGGGCGGCCCCAGCGTGCATCCTTATCAGCCGCCGGGATATTACGCACAACTGAATTTTCCACGCCGCACTTATGCCGCCGACTCCGGGCAAAATCAATACCGACGTGGACTCTATACGCACTGGCAACGGACGTTCTTGCATCCAATGTTAAAGGCATTTGATGCCCCCAGTCGCGAAGAGTGCACGGCCAAGCGGGCTCGGTCCAACACGCCACTGCAGGCGCTGGTGTTGTTGAATGACCCGACTTTCGTCGAAGCCGCGCGCGTCTTCGCAGAGCGGATCATGCGAGAAGGCGGCGATAACGATGATCAACGTTTGGATTGGGCCTACCGCAATGCCGTTTCGCGGTCGCCGGACGATTCAGTCCGCCAGCCGTTACTGGATCTGTACCATCAACACCTGACACACTACCAAGCCAACGAAGACGACGCCAAACAACTGATCGCCCATGGAGGTGCCGCAGTTGCAAAGGATCTTGATGCGGCACAGTTGGCGGCGTGGACCAGCGTCGCCCGGGTAATCTTGAATCTGCACGAAACCATTACGCGATATTGAGACGACCATGAACCCAAATTCAAATCAACTCGGTCGATTGCTTGCGCGACGAACCTTCTTGCGACGAACAGGAATCGGTTCGGTCGCGTTGGCTTCGCTGCTGAACGCTGACATGGCGAGATCGGCTTCGGCCGCATCATTGGGCGGCGGTGATGTCGCCTTGCAAGGGGCGCTGCGGGGAACCCATCACCCGCCTCGCGTCAAACGAGTCATTCACCTGTGCATGGCCGGTGGTCCCAGTCATTTGGAGACCTTTGATTACAAACCGGTACTGGCCGAAATGGACGGCAAACCGATGCCCGCTTCGATCACCGAAGGCCAACCGATCGCCCAGTTGCAAGGAAAGGAACTAAAAGTGCTCGGCCCGCAGCATGAATTTGTTCCCTGCGGCGATAGCGGTCTGATGATTTCCAGCGTGTTCAAACACATCGGTGGCTTGGCCGATGACATGTGTATCGTTAAATCGCTACACACCGAACAGATCAATCACGATCCGGCGCACACCTTTTTTAACACCGGGACCGCGATCAGTGGTCGTCCCTCGATGGGGTCCTGGGTGTTGTATGGACTGGGAAGCGAAACGGAGGATCTTCCCGGCTTTATCGTGTTGACAAGCGAGGGTGGCGGGCAGAGCCAACCGATCAGTTCGCGGCAATGGCATTCGGGTTTTTTGCCCAGCCGTTATCAGGGCGTGCAAATGTATGCCAGCGGCAATCCCGTTCACTATGTCGGCAATCCCGATGGTGTTGGCCGGACTCAGCAACGCGAGATCGTTGATGCGATCGCCAAAATCAATTCGATTCGAAACACCGAGTTGAATGATCCGGAAATCAAAACCCGTCTGGCCGGCTATGAAATGGCGTTCCGGATGCAAACCTCGGTTCCCGAGTTGACCGACATGTCCGGCGAGTCACAGCAGGTGATCGACAAATATGGTTGCACGCCGGGTGACGGTTCGTTCGCCAGCAATTGTTTAATGGCGCGCCGACTGGCCGAGCGAGGCGTCCGCTTCATCCAACTTTATCATCGTGGATGGGACCATCACGGTGGCGTAAAAAACGGAGTGGCGACGACAGCCAATCTGGTCGATCAAGGGACCGCAGCGCTGATTCAGGACTTGAAGCAACGTGGAATGTTGGACGAGACGTTGATCGTCTGGGGCGGCGAGTTTGGGCGGACACCGATGGCCCAAGGAAACGGCCGCGATCACCATATCAAAGGCTTTTCGATGTGGATGGCCGGCGGCGGGATTCGCGGCGGAACCAGTTATGGCGCGACCGACGAATTTGGTTACAACGCCGTCGAAAATAAAGTGCACGTGCGTGATTTCCACGCAACGATGCTGCACCTGCTGGGCATCGATCACACCCGATTGACCTTTAAATTCCAAGGCCTGGATTTTCGGTTGACCGGTGTCGAAGAAGCCCGCGTGGTCAAAGAGTTGTTGGCATAAGATCGGGGTTGAATGTTGTTGATCGCTCGACGCATCAAACGCCGAGCGATCAACAATGTCAATCATTGGATCACTCGATCACTTTGCTTCGTCTGCCTTTTTCTTGCGTGCCGCTGCGGCTTCCTTTGCCGCTTCTTTATCACGAACGTGAAAACCAGCTTTGTTCAGGGCCGCAATCAGAGCAAGTCCGTCAAAGTTGCCTTCGACGACAAGCGTGTTCTTCTTCGCTTCGGCGGTGTCGGCCGTTACGCCGTCGACTGTCGCAATCGCCTCCTTGATTGCCTTGTTGCATCCGCCACAGCAATTGTGGACTCCCACCAATTCCAGTCGTTTTACCATGCCTTTTTTGACACCGCTGTTGTCCGGCATCTTCAATTTTTCGTTGTCCGTCTCGCCATGAAATCCGGCTCGGCCGATCGCTCCGAGGGCGCGGCGAGCCGTTTTTTGATCGGGCGCGGTGACGACCGCCGAACCGGCATCTTTGTCGACTTTGACGCTAGCGCCCTCGACCTTCTCCAAGGCTCCCTCCACTGCCTTGACGCAGGCGCCGCAGCAAAGGTGCATTTTCGAAATCGTTACTGATACTTCCGCTTGGGCGCACTGTGATGCGAACATTGCGATGGCGGTGCCGAGTACCGCCGAAAAAATGCGATGGGTCATGGAGGTCTCCATTAGTCGTGATTGAGAACTGTGGCGTCACACAAAATGACGGGCCGATTTTACATCGAAATGCCGCGTCTCGGGGCAACAAACCTTCCAGAGAGAAAGAAGACTGACGTTCACCCTCGTTCCGAAGCAAAGCCCTACGCCATGTCCAGCAGGTAAAAGAGGATGTTCAACACGACGACAACCACCAGATAACCGCCGAATAGCCCGAACCAGACGATGGCCACCAGACGCCCGACGTTATACCGACCTTTGGGGTTCGGTTCGTCTGTTTCGATTGGTCGGTAAGGGTTCTGGTCATCCATTCAGGTCTCCACTGATAAACGGATCACGACTGTTTGGATTCAACGAAGCCACCGTTTGAGACAGTCCAGATCAGAGCGGACGTGAATAGGATGCCGCCAACCAAGATGACGAACAAATCGATCACCGTGATGTCTAGGGGGAAGTGTACCGCAGGCATTGGTACCGCAATGGCAAGAATTCGCAACAACGGAACGAACATCAGTCCAACGCCGATCAATACTGCGTAACGCGGCCATGTCGGAATTGGTTTGAAATCCGATGGCTCGCTTTGATCGCCGGATTCATTCGGAGACCGATAAGGATTCTGAACGTCCATGGCATCATTCTACCCGCGATCAGTCACGGTTGAGTCGCTTTCGTAGCGACCGACACGATCGAACGTATTTTGCGTTGACGCACAAGGCGGCAAATTGGTTGTGTCTGACGACCGTGGGCAGACCGACCATACCGTCGCCGAAGAGACAGCTGGCCACGTGCTCGTGGACCTGGATCCGGAACCGGATGAAGGATTGGTTGGCGACAATCTACCTCGATGAGATTCTCAAAACGCTGGCCGAAGATGCGTCGAGTCCAGGTGCCGAACGTTCCTGAATCGGAAAAGCACACCTCCCCAGGGACACGGCACAAGTCGATTGCGGTGGTGAATTGCTGTCATTGATGCAGAGGTGCCTTGTCCCCGATGTGACTGTCAATTGCTGGCATTGGTCGCATGCGGGGACATGGCACAAGTCAGTTGCGGCCGTGAATTGCTGTCATTGATGCGGAAGTGCCGTGTCCCCGATGTGACGTGTCCCCGATGTGACGGTGAGTTGCTGGCATTGGTCGTATGCGGGGACATGGCACAAGTCGATTGCGGCGGTGAATTGCTGGCATTGATGCGGAGGTGCCGTGTCCCCGGTGTGACTTGCAATAACGGGTCCACGTTATGGCAACCTGAATGCGAGCGCAGGGGACTCCGGTGTGGTTATTGAGGGTCCCTCTGCGGGCCGATACCGCGTCTATTTCCATCGCCGAGCCTGCCTGACCATGGGCTAGCATCACCTCCCGTCTAATGCACCCGTGTCTTCATGACAGAAAGGACGCTAACGTGTACCGTCTAACGGGTCTGCGGGGTTCGATAATGGCAGACATTTGAATCGAAACCGATGGCCGGGACGCCATTCACTAGAGGGAAAATGACGTGCGATTTAATAACGTTCGGCTGGCCGCGATCGGCGCATTGATACCGGAGGAAGTTTGGTCGAGCGATGAAATCGAACGCCGGTTGCAACCAATCTATCATCGGCTGAAGCTGCCCGAAGGACGTTTGGAATTGATGTCGGGGATCGCCGAGCGGCGTGTCTGGCCCGTCGGGACGGTCCCCAGCGGTCCGAGCATTCAAGCCGGCAAGCTGGCCCTTGAGTCGGCGGGACTGGCACCCGATTCAATCGGCTGTCTGATCCATGCCAGCGTTTGCCGCGACTTCCTGGAGCCGGCGACCGCTTCACGAGTTCATCATGGAATCGGCCTGACGTCGGATTGCTGGGTCTATGACGTGTCAAACGCGTGCCTGGGCGTGATCAACGGGGCGATTCAAATTGCGATGATGATCCAGTCCGGTGCGATCGAGGCCGGGATTGTGGTGGGGACGGAAAACAGCCGGATGCTGTTGGAATCGACGATCAACGCTCTGAACGCCGATCAATCGCTTAAGCGCAACGACATCAAGGGCGCCTTTGCGTCACTGACGATCGGGTCGGGTAGCTGTGCATGGTTGTTGACAAACCAGCGTCTGGCCCCCGAGGGCACCGAAATCCAGGTTGGAATCGCTGAAGCCCGCACGCGTTATCACGACCTGTGCGTCAGCGACAGTGATTCGGCGGGAGCGGGAATGCAGCCGTTGATGGAAACCGATTCGGAAAAATTGATGGCCGAGGGGATCGCCACGGGAGCCGCTGCGTTCGAAAAACTGCTGGGGGAAAGCGGTTGGAGCCGGGAATCGATCGATCGGTCCGTTTGCCACCAGGTCGGCACACGACATCGAGCCGCGATGCTCGACGCGATGGGATTACCGACTGACCGCGACAGCATTTCATTCCCGAAACTTGGCAACACGGGTTCGGTTGCGTTGCCGCTGACGGTCGCTTCGGCAGCCGACCAAGACGAGCTGTCGGCCGGGGACCAGGTGGCGATGCTGGGGATCGGGTCGGGAATCAATAGTGTCATGTTGACCGCCCGGTGGGGGAGGACCCCGGTGGCCGGAAACATCAATGCGATTCAAAATTCTTCGTTGGCCTTGAAAATCCCGGGTTGAGCGGCGACACTCTGCGGCTTCCCAAAAACCGATGCGTGACCACCATCCGAGAAGGCGTTTTTCTCGGTTGAATTCTCCAAATGTTGAATTCTGTGGATCACGTCGGCAGCAATGCAATTTCCCGCCGAACGATTCTGTTCAGACAATCGAGATTGCCACGCAGCCCTACCCCCAATTGATCTGCGACGATTCGTCAAAGGCACCGCAGCGCCGGTAATTCGTGCGTTCCGCGTGATCCGATGACTGATTCTCCCGCAGACACCCAGGAGAAATTCCGTCTATGGCACGTTACACCGGCCCCAAAGCACGCGTAAACCGCCGCCTCGGCACGATGATCTATGAAACCGCGGGTGCCGCCCGTGCATTGGATCGCCGCAACACACCTCCCGGGATGCATGTCCGCGGGCGTCGCCCCAGTAACTACGGTGCGGCATTGCAAGAAAAGCAAAAGATCAAGCACTACTATGGGTTGGGCGAGCGTCAATTGCGTCGTTATTTCGATGCCGTCGGACGTAAATCGGGCAATACCGGTGAGTTGTTGTTATTGATGTGCGAACGCCGATTGGACAATGTTGTTCGCCGCGTCGGATTCACCAAGACTCGTCCCCAGGCTCGCCAGGGTGTCGCCCACGGTCACTTCCGCGTCAACGGCGTGAAAGTCGACAAGCCGAGCTACATTTTGCGCCCCGGCGATGTGATCGAAGTTCGCGGTCGCGAGAATCTTCGCAACCTGTATCGAGGCGTGATCGCCAATGCGGCACCCGACGCGTTGGACTGGGTCTCCTTTGACAGCGAAAACTTGAAGGCAACGGTTCTGGGTCTGCCGGGTTCCAGCGACATCAGTCTGCCGGTCGACGCTAACTCGGTTGTCGAATTCCTGTCGCGTTAATCGCGATTTTCGTCAGCCGCGTCAGTACAATTAGCATCCCGTCGCGGACGCCTCGGCGTCCGTTCTTTTTTGGTCCGGCGGACGATCGACATCAATCATTCTCACTCGCAAAATACAATAGAAAATATGCATTGTCCCGTTGTTGTTTTGGGCGGTGGACCCGGCGGATATGCGGCTGCTTTCCTGGCCGCCGACGAAGGATTAAACGTCACCATCGTCGAAGCCGAACCACGCCTGGGTGGCACCTGCCTGCTCCGCGGTTGCATTCCCAGCAAAGCGCTGCTGCATGTCGCCAAGGTGATTCATGAAGTCGAAGATCTGCGTGCCAACTGGGGTGTGGAGTATCCCGGAAAGCCGACGATCAATGTCGACAAAGTGCGTGCCCAAAAAGACCAGGTGATTTCGAACCTGACCGGCGGCCTGGGTAACTTGGCCAAACGTCGTAACGTCACCGTCATCCAGGCACGCGGAACCTTCGTCAATTCGACAACGTTGAAATTGGAAGGAGATCATGAATCAATTCCTCCAGGCGGCAAAATCACGTTTGATCATTGCATTCTTGCCACCGGAAGCGTGCCTGCGATGCCGCCGGCGTTCAACATTGGCAGCGACCGGGTGATGGACAGCACCGGCGCGCTGGCTTTGGCCGACATCCCCGAATCGATGTTAGTTGTCGGCGGCGGCTACATCGGCTTGGAAATGGGCAGCGTTTATGCGCAATTGGGCTCAAAAGTTACCGTGGTCGAATTGGCCGAAGGGTTGTTGCCAGGAGCCGACCGCGACCTGGTGAAACCACTGGCCAAACGGATCGACAAACTGTGTGAAGGCCGCGTGCTGACCAACACCAAGGTCGGCTCGCTAACGGAAGTCGGCAACAAGATCGAAGTCACTTTCGAGGGTCCGGCTCACTTCGGGCACGAACAATTTGATCGAGTCCTTGTCAGCATCGGGCGTCGACCGGTTACGCGGGGATTGGGCCTTGAAAACACCGCCGTCGTCGTGGATCAGCGTGGTTTCGTTCAGTGCGATGCACAACAACGAACCGCCGACCCACACATCCTGGCGATCGGCGACGTGGCCGGCGATCCGATGCTGGCCCATAAGGCCACCCATGAAGGTCGCGTTGCGGCCGAGGTGTTGGCCGGCAAATCCAGCAGCTTTGACAAGAAAGCCATCCCCGCGGTGGTCTTCACCGACCCCGAAATCGCTTGGGCAGGAATCACCGAAACCGAAGCCAAACGCGACGGCGTCAAAGTGGATGTCGAAGTCTATCCGTGGGCGGCAAGTGGCCGCGCCCAGGCACTGGGGATCACCGAAGGGTTGACCAAATGGCTGGTCGATCCCGAATCCGGCAGGGTCGTCGGATGTGGAATCGTCGGTTCGGGCGCGGGCGAGTTAATCGCAGAAGCCGTCTTGGCGATCGAGATGGGTTGTGAGGTTCACGACATCACCGAAAGCGTTCACCCACACCCGACGCTCAGCGAAACATTGATGAATGCCGGCGAGGTTCACTTTGGTACGGCGACTGAGATTTTCAAACCCAAACGCAAACCGGCACCGGTGGGATGACACAACGCGTTTACATCAAAACCGTCGGCTGCCAGATGAACGTTCTGGACAGCGAAATGGTCATCGCTGATTTGAAACGTCACGGCTACACCGTCGTCGATTCGCCGGAGGACGCCGACTGCGTTTTGTATAACACTTGCAGCGTTCGCGAACACGCTGAAGAAAAGGTTTACAGCGCCCTCGGAAAAATTCGTGAAGCAAAGAAAGACCACCCCGAGAAATTGATCGGCGTGATGGGATGCATGGCCCAGAAAGATCAAGAGATCATCTTCAAGCGAGCTCCTTACGTTGACATGGTCGTCGGCCCCGGTCAGTTGCACACGATTCCGGACCTGCTGGCCAAACTTCGAAACGGCGAAGGCCGCCAGATGGCCGTTTCACTGGGACGCAAAGACGATAAACAAGCTGTCGTCGCGCGTAGCCATGAAACCTTTGATCCGCTTCGCGATCCGGCGATGCGGCCGACGCCGTTCCAGGCGTACCTGAGAATTCAAATCGGCTGTGACAAATTTTGTACCTACTGCGTCGTCCCCAACACACGTGGCCCCGAACAAGGCCGTCCGCCGAAACAAATCCTGTCCGAAGCCCAGGTCCTGGCCGACCAGGGTTGTCGCGAGATCACGCTGCTTGGCCAGACCGTCAACAGTTACAAGTACTCCGCCGACGGCGAAACGACCGACATGACGGCTTTGTTGGAAATGTTGCACGAAGTCGACGGGATCGAGCGAATTAAATTCGTTACGAACTATCCCAAAGACATGACCGAGCGGTTGCTGATTGCCGTCCGTGATTTGCCCAAGGTCTCGCCCTACTTGCACGTCCCCGCCCAAAGCGGCAGCGATGAAGTGCTGAAACGAATGAAACGCGGTTACACGATTGCCGATTACATGGAAATGTTCGAGCGGATCGAACACATTCTGCCCGACGCCGCGGTCAGCAGCGACTTCATCGTCGGGTTCTGTGGAGAAACCGACCAGGACTTTGAAAAATCCGTCGCGCTCGTCGAACGATGTCGATTCAAGAACAGCTTTATTTTCCAGTACAGCGTGCGTCCCGGCACCAAAGCGGCCGAGCGATTGGAAGACGATGTCCCGCGTGAAATCAAAGCCGAACGAAATCACCGATTGCTGGAAGTCCAGAACCGGATCGCCAAAGAAGAAAACGCCAAAATGATCGGGCGTGACGTCCAGGTCTTGGTCGAAGGCACCAGTAAAAAATCCGCCGATGCCGATCCCGAAAGCCCGGTCGTCCAAATGACTGGCCGGACACACTGTGACCGTATCGTGGTCTTTGACGGGAATCGCCGCCAAGCCGGGCAATTGCTGGACGTACACGTCGATGACGTCAACAGCCATACGCTGATCGGACGCGTCAAAACCGTCGACGTGGTATCGATCGGGTTTTAATCGCCCACTCCTTCCCCTCGCCGCCTCGACGGGTGACAATCCGGGGTCCCTAACTTACAGACCGGCCTATGTCACTGTCTACAAAACCGGCCGCCGACGAATCGTCGGCCAGCGAGATCACAACGACGCAACTGCCCAGCGGGATGACCGTTCTGGTGCAGCCGATGCCCTGGCTGCGAACCGCTGCCTTTACACTTTCGCTGCGCGGCGGAATCCAATACGAATCGCCAGACCGAGGCGGACTCGCTTCGATGGTCTGTGAAATGGTTCAACGCGGCGCAGGAAGTTACAGCAGCCGAGATCTGGTTGCGGTCCAGGACAACCTGGGCATGGACCGCAACAGCGGTGTTTCAACGGCAACGGTGTCATTCGGGTCGGCGATGCCGGCCGAATCGTTCGGCGAGGCGCTCAAATTGTATGCCGACGTTGTTCGACGTCCCCACTTACCGAGCGACCAGATCGACGACGCACGCATGATGATGATCCAAGAATTGCGCGCCATCGAAGATGAACCGACTCAACGCGTCATGCGCCGCGTCCGCGAAATGCAATACGGAACGCGGCTTGGGCGTGGCAGCCAGGGAACCATGGAATCATTGACGGCGATCGACGCCGACGACATTCGCAACTTTTATCAGTCCGATTATCACGCCGGTGGCGCCATCTTGACCGTTGCCGGACGCGTTGACCCGGCCGATGTGATTCGCCAAGCCCAAGACGAGTTCGGCGACTGGCGCTGCAACGAGTTCGAGTCTGCACCACAACCGCAAGGGCAATCCGGCTACGAACACATTGATGCCGACAGCAGCCAAACGCACATCGCGTTCGCGTTTCCGAGTATCCCCTACGGACACCCAGACTACTTTCGGATGCGGGCCGGCATCGGAATCCTGAGCGACGGAATGAGCAGCCGGTTGTTCGATCGCGTACGAGAAAAACGTGGACTTTGTTACACGGTTTCGGCGAGCTGTCATTCTCTGATCAACGCCGGTGCGGTATTCGGATACGCGGGAACGACGCCCGGCCGGGCACAAGAGACACTGGATGTCACGCTTAGCGAAATCAAGAACCTGCCCTCGGATCTTGAACAAAGCGAGCTTGATCGATGGAAAGTCCGCATCGAAAGCGGATTGATCATGGAACAGGAATCCAGTGCCTCGCGCGCCAGTTCGCTTGCCAGTGATTTCTTTCAACTCGGGCGGGCCATGCCGACCGATGAACTGAGTCAAATCATCGAATCGTTGACGCTTGCCGACGTCCGAGATTACTGGGAAAAACATCCGCCATCTGACTATCGCATCGTGACCCTGGGACCGGAGAAACTGCAAGTCGGCTAAAGCATTCGCCTGCTCTCACATCATGCCAGAATTCAAACAAACCACGCTGCCCAACGGTTTACGAATCGTTGCCGAAACGGATCCGCGCAGCTATTCGATGTCACTGGGCTACTTCGTTCGCGCGGGATCACGCAACGAATTGGACCCGCAATCGGGCCTCAGTCACTTTCTGGAACACATGATGTTCAAAGGCACCCAGCGACGTAGTGCCGAAGACGTCAATCGCGAACTCGACGAACTGGGCGGTCAATCCAACGCCTATACAACGGAAGAACAAACGGTTTACTACGCCACCGTCCTGCCCAAGTTCCAAGACCGCATCGTCGATCTGCTGACGGACATGATGTCGCCCGTTTTGGATGAACAAGAATTTGAAACCGAGCGAAATGTCATCTTGGAAGAAATCGCAAAGTACGAAGACCAACCGCCATTCGGCGGATTCGAACGTGCGATGGAAATCCATTTTTCACCGCGCGGGATCGGCCGCCGTGTCCTGGGGACCAGCGAATCGATTAAAGCGATGACCGCCCAACGAATGCGTGATTATTTCAATACCCGGTATCGTCCCGAAAATATCGTGCTGGCGGCCACTGGCAACGTCGACTTCGATGGGCTTGTCGATGAAATCCAGCGGCGCACAAACCACTGGGCCGAACGAACCGCATCCGAAACGATCCCGCCGGACGACACCGAATCGTTGCCTGATGGAATCGAATTGTCGACTCGCGTCCCAACGCCGGATGCGTTGCAAGCCTACTGTATCGGGATTGGCGCCGGCCCTTCGTCCGCGTGCAATCAAAGACATGCCGCCCGGCTTCTTGCTTCCATCCTGGGCGATGAAGGGGGAAGCCGATTTTTTTGGGATCTGATCGACACCGGGCGCGCCGAAGTCGCAACGTGCTGGCCACAGGAATTCAGCGACGACGGAGCCTGGTTCACCTACTTGGTGTGCGTGCCCGAAGACCTGGAAAGCAATCGTCGATTCGTTCGCGAAATCATCGACCAGGTCGTTCAAAAAGGTGTCTCAGAAGACGAACTGAAACAGGCGGTCAATAAAACGACTGCCGGTTGCATCATGCAGAGCGAACGCCCAAGCAACCGGCTGTTCAGCATCGGCGGACGTTGGCTGATGCACAACGAGTACATTGATCTGGATCAATCGCTGGCGAATGTCCGTGGTGTCGATCAGAACGCGATTGCCGAGGCGGCTAAAAAGTACCTGCTGAAAGAGCCAACCGATATACTTGCCTCCGCCGATTAACGGCGGCCACTTTAACGGCGGCCACTGTATCGAGACCCGGCGGTCACAAATTGTGCCAAGTCTGACTCCAGTTTGGCCAATTCACCATCCAGCCACTCGGCGAAATCATTCCGCGAAGACTCGTTGACCTGGGCGGCAAATACCTTCCAATCGGTCGCGATCACCTGTTTCGACGAGTCCCCTTTGAGACTTGGCGTCTTGTTGTCGCTGGATGTCGACATATCGAAACCCTCCGGTGGGGGTGGTGTTAATGGTGATCAATTCGCGGACTGTTCCACAGGCTCACCTGTTCCTTTGATGGTTAGACGCGCCGAAGTGATGGCGGGTTCATCTTTCTAGCAAAGGTTCGTCGATCTTTCATAACAGCAAGCCACATACCGTTTTCGGATGTGGGACCGACTTCTTGGTGAATAACCGTGTATCGAATCCAATTTTCACGCGAGAACTCGCATGAAAAAATTTTTTTACTGGCTGACTTGTATGTCGTTGATAAGCTATTTTGTGTCGATTTGGCGACGATTCGTCGCCAAACTGCCACATCTTCAAGCACTAAGGGAGTAGAGTGCCTAATCGCATTGCACCGACATATAATACTCCGTTATCGTCGTTTAAAGGCAAGTGTTTCGTCTTTAATTTTGTTTTTGGCCGATATGCAGCACCGTCTGGCAGGGTCAAGCAATTCGTGACGGTCAAGGTTACTTTTGCGACAGCCACTTCTCGCAGCGGGTCGCGGAAATTTTGATCGACGTTCCCAACGGTTGTGCGAACAAACTGACACGAAGTTCCTCGATCATCCAACGATATTCGTCCGCCGATCGTGCTTTGGCAGACTGCTCCGATTCCGGAAACCTTGACAACCATGTGTCCCATAGCCGATTGACCTGATTTGCGGCGTCCTGGTCTCGGTTGGCCGAACCGCTGCGAAGTTTTTCCAGCCGATAGGTGATCGCGGAAAGGTAACGCGGGTAATGCTGGAGCCACTGCCACGGGGTGACGGACAGGAATTGATCATGCAACAGCCACTTCATTTGCCCGCGAATGTCCGCGGCAACGTCGGGAAAGCTTGACGCCGAAAGCGCCTCGAGCTGACCTCGCACTTTCAAATGCGCCTGGCCGAGTAGAACGAGCCACTTTGCGACCTCTTGAACTGCGATGGAAATTCGTTCGCCGCGGTCGGAACATCTGGATTCAAAATCCTGTTTTGTCCGCACCAAGTCCTGGTTCTCGACGAACGCGATACGGGCCAACAGATCCATCAGCGAGGATTCGAATTGCGCGGCCGGGACGGCGCCGGCAAGTCGGATTTTGGTTTCACCAAGCTCCGGCAACCAACGTACCTGGCGCCGCAACTCCGCCCGCTCACCGATGGCATACAATCGTGTCAGCCCCTGCCGCATGATCGCATCGGCGGTCGACCGGTCGGGAAACAAACCAATGATCACGTGTTGGCCCTGGTCAACGAAAGCAGGGTACTGGGCAACACGAACCCCGCCGCGCTCGCGAATCACTTCGATCGGCAAACTATCTATCGAAAACGATTGGATCGGCTGGGTGTCGAACTGGTCATCCGACGTCTGCGACGATGCCGTGGTGACCGCGTCGCCGGTTCCGGCGAATTGTTCGACCAACGGATCGACGGACCTTCCCTGGGCGATCGTCTTTCCTTCGTCATCAACGACCGAAATCAAAAACCGCAGATGGTCTTCCATTTTGTCGTCTTGGAAATCCGATTCTCGAATCGGCATTTCCGCGTAGCGTGACAACACTTCACAAACTGCGGCCATAAACGGAACCTGTCCATATTGAGGAAGCAATTCCTGGCAAACCTTCGCGGCGACGTCGGCCGCGGGCACCAGGTTGCGTCGAATTCGTTTCGGCAGCGACTTGATCATCGCGACGATCTTGCCGGGCAACAAACCTGGGACCAGCCAACCGAGTCGGTCGTCACTGATCTGGGAGATCGCCGCATGGTGAATCCGCAGACTCACTCCATCATCCAGCGCGCCGGGCTCATAGCGATATTTTAGCGGCAACTCGCTTTTCCCTACGGACAATTGATCCGGATACTCGTCGGACGAAATTTGTTCGGTCGTCACATCGATCAGATCGGCGGGCTGCATGTAACAGGTATCCGGATCGACTTCGATCGATGGCGGCAAGTGCAACCACTCAGAAAGCGACGCCGAATCACGCAACCGGTCGATCCAATTCGGCACAGACACTCCCTTGGAAAACTTTTCCAATCGGCCCTTGTCGCAAACATCCGCCGGCAATCGCTGTTGATAGAATTGTTCAATCGCATAATCATCGATCACCAAGTCACGGCGGCGAGTTTTTGCCGCAAGTTCCGCAAACGATTCCCTGAGCGTTCGGTTGTGACGCACGAATCGAGCGTTTGTTTCGAGCTGCTGTTCCACCAAACCGTGCCGAATCAGCAAGTCTCGGGCGGTCGCCGGATCAATCGGCGAAAGTGGTACGCGTCGTCGCACGACAATCGGCAATCCGAACAGCGATTGGCGCTGGTAACAGAATGCGCCGACCGCTTTCTGGCTCCAATGCGGATCACTGTACGACGACTTCAGCAAATGTTTGCCAACCTGTTCGATCCACTGCGGCTGAATCTTCGCCACGGTACGTGCGTATTGTTTACCCGTCTCGACCAATTCGGCGGCAACGATCCACTTGGGCTTGGACTCAAAGACACCACTGCCCGGCCAAAGAAATAGACTCAGATTCCTTGGACCGACATAAACGTTCTTTTCTCCAGCCATTGCAACGCCGGACAGGAACCCGCTCAACAACGCCTGGTGAACCGACGCGTAACGATCCTTGTCAACGGTGTGTTTGGTCAGATCATCGGCAAACCGGATAGCGCCCACTTTGCGCCGTGATGCTTTCGATTTATCCACCTTTCCCGTATTGAGTCGCGTCCCCAATTCTGTCGCGATCTCACGGAGTTGACGGTAGGTGTCGGCCCACTCGGTCATCCGAGTCGGCGACAAAAAACGTTTGCGCAACTCGCGAGTCAACTTATTTCGCGAGTGATCTGATTTAGCCTGTTCGTAATAACGCCAAAGTCTCAGGTAAGAAAGAAAGTCACTTTCGGCGTCGCGAAACTCGGCGTGTGCCTGGTCGGCCGCCTGTTGATTTTCCGGTGGGCGCTGACGGGGATCAGGGATTTCCATCGCCGCGGCGATGGGCAGGATTTCCGGCAACACCCCGAACTCATCGGCCGCCAGAATGATGCGGCCGATCCGCGGATCAACCGGCATCCGTCCAAGTGTCTTGCCGATTGCGGTCAGTTCATGCCGTTCGTCAAGCGCGCCGAGTTCCAATAATGTTTGCACACCTTCGCGAATCGACTCAGGACGCGGCACATCCAACAGCGGCAACGAATCGAGCGATCCAAACCCCAGCATCTTGCTCTGTAGTACCACAGACGCCAAGTTTGTACGTCGAATTTCCGGCGTCGTAAACGCCTCGCGCGCTTCATAGTCGGCTGTGGAAAAAAGTCGAACACAGATTCCCGGCCCGACTCGGCCACAACGCCCGGCACGCTGGTCGGCGCTGGCGCGGCTGATTGGTTCGATCGGTAATCGTTGCAGCTTACTACGTGGACTGTACCGACTGATTCGCGCCGTACCGGAATCGATCACGTAGCGAATACCGGGCACCGTCAATGAACTTTCTGCGACGTTGGTCGCAAAGATCAATCGTTGCTTTTGGCCGCTGGGGTGAAAGATTCGTTGTTGGTCCTTTTGCGGTAACCTCGCGTACAACGGCAAGACTTCGACACGCTGTTCCAACCCCATCCGTTTGTAGTGACCGGCGACTCGGTGAGACACCAATCGGATGTCGCGTTCGGTCGGCAGAAATACCAGCGTGTCGCCTTGACCGCTTCGCGCCAGGTTCTTGATTCCCGCAATGACATGATGCGCCAAGTCGTAACTGCGTTGTTCGTCCTGGACAACGTCCTCCCAAGGCAAGTATCGAGTCTCGACCGGATATCCACGTCCTTCCACATTCAGAATCGGAGCCGGCCCGAATTCGTCACCAAAGTGTTCCGCGAATCGTTCAGCATCGATGGTCGCCGACGTAATGATGATCTTCATGTCGGGCCGTTTTGACTGCAGCCCACGCAAGTACGCCATCAGGAAATCAATATTCAGCGATCGCTCGTGGGCTTCGTCGATGATGATTGTGTCATACTGGTCCAGAAAACGATCCGATCCGGTTTCGGCCAACAAGATTCCGTCGGTCATCAATTTGATCATCGTATCGGGACCGGTTTGGTCACCGAATCGAACTTGGTAACCGACCTGTTCGCCGATTCGGCAATTCATTTCCTCGGCCAGTCGCGCCGCGATGCTGCGTGCCGCCAATCGCCGTGGTTGAGTGTGTCCGATCAGCGATCCGCGGCCGAATCCCGCCTCCAAGCAAAACTTTGGCAGTTGCGTACTTTTACCACTGCCGGTTTCTCCGCAGACAACGAGCACTTGCCGCGTACGAATCAGTTCGATGATTTGATCCTTGTACGCTGTGATCGGCAACTCTTCCGGGTACTGCAAAAGGGGCTGGTACGCTTCACGACGCCGACGCCGGGCAATCGACTTTGCCAGCCTTGTTTCATACTCTTCCTTCGACCAACGCTTTCGGTTCCGCTTAAGCCGAAACTGATCGACACGCATCGCCAAATCGATGTCCAATTGGTCGTGGGGAATGTCACGCCAACTGTCATCCGATTCTGTCTGGGCGTCCTCCACATCAGGTAACTGATCCGTCGAAAGCGGGCTGGATGTGTCATCTGTCGACCGAGCGCTCGGTCGCTCACGCAATTCCTGCGGAGATTCCGTCCGTATTTCCCTCGACATTGGCTCGGACGGTTCCAGGCGAGGACTGGACGGTTTGAAATTCATGAATCCGCGTCGAGTGAGAATAACCGAAAAGCTGGCAATGCAACTGTGTCACAAAACGAATGGCCTGGGATCGCGGTATTGTCTCGGAAATCTTCGGAATGACCACCGGCCTTCGTCCCGAACCGACAAGTCTTAAAGAGCCGGACTGAAGACACTTCTCCCTAATCGCCATCACGTAGGTCAGCCTCTCCGAGGCTGACGCCGGCGTGAAACGCCGGTCTTTCGAGTCTCGGAGAGACTCGGCTACGTGAGTTGCAATACGGCGAAGCGGTTTATCACTTGAATTGGTGGCGATCTGCGAGACGAGTCGGAGTTATCCCGACTTCTGAAATTCGTAAATTGCTCCCAATCCAAGGATGCCGGTCAATTCGTCAAGTGCGTCATAGGACTCTCGGATCAACATCGGATCGGCCAATTCGCTTCCATCAAGTGAATCGCGATAGTGACGATTGATCCAGGCGGTCAGCTGATCATGCAACCGGTTTGTCAAAAAGACTCCGGAGGCGGTCGCTGCAAACTGCGCGGGCGTCATCACGACTCGCAGCCTCAGACACGCTGGCCCGCCGCCATTGTTCATGCTCTGTCCCACATCGACGAATTCTACTGAGTCGAACGTCCCGTCGTCGACCAGCTCCTTCAACAACACTTTCACTTGGTAATGTTCACGGCATTGGTCCGGCGCAACCAGAATCGTGCGGTCGTCGCCTGACGTCACAATTTGGCTGTTGAATAAATACGTGGCGACAGCCTGGTCCAAACTCAATCGATTTTCGGGGACTTTGACAAACCGAATCGAATCGCCACTTGCCATACGCAGCTGCTGGACGACCCTGGAATCGTCGTCGAAAGCCGTTTCGTGATAAAACAAAAGTCGTCGATGTCCGACGGCAATCACATCGTTGTGAAAAACACCCGCATCGATTGCTGCGGGATGTTGTCGGGCAAACACGACACGATCCGGGCGCAGTTGATGCAAACGCGCGACCGCTTCGGATGCATCTCGTGACTGTCGTGCGGCGTAACGCTTTGGCGTCGTATCAGCGTTCGCCCCACGCTGCATCCCAAAGACGAACAATTGAACACCTTGATCGTTGAATTCGCTACAGAACCTCGTGTGGTTTGCTGCACCTTCATCACCCAGGTCTGCCGATCCAGGTAACCATTCGTGATGAACGAATTGGTTTTCGTCACCAAAGACTCGTCGCAAGATTTGTGCGGTCATCGGCGTTTCCGTTGCCCGATGCAGACTGGCGGCCAGGTTCGCCGGCGTAAAATGTATGCGTCCGTCTGCCGAATCAGCCGCAGGAGAAACGGTTGCCGCGTTCGCCGTCCACATGCTGGATCCCGACATCGCAGCGGCCAACAGGTGCGGCGATTGTTGTTGAGCCTGCTTGACCACACCGGCGTCGTCGCCGCGAAATCCGAGTCGTCGCAGGAGTTTTAGGTTCGGTCGCTGCTGTGGTGGCAGGATCGCTTGTGGAATCCCCAACGATCGCAGACGCTGCATTTTCTGCAGACCTTGAAGTGCCGCGGCACGGGGATTTGACGTTTCGCTTTTGTGTTGCAAAGACGCCAAATTTCCCGGCGCGAGTCCGGCAAAGTTGTGCGTCGGGCCGATCAGTCCGTCAAAGTTGACTTCGACCGCAGCGCCGGCAATGTTCGCGCCAAGTCCGTCTGCGCTGAGCCCATCTGCATCAGGGACGTCTGCATCGGGCACGTTCATAGAATTCCCGGCATGATGGTCGAAGGCATGGTTAACGATTCAGACTCCAAAACAGCGGCGGCATCGGAACAATAGTCGGCCGCAAAGTATCCGCTGGGACGATGATTGCCCGACGCACCGAGACCACCAAAGGGAAGACGTCCGCTGGCGCCCACCGTCGCTTGGTTCCAATTGATAACGCCGGCGCGCACCGATTTGCGAAAACGGTCGAAGGAATCCGGATTGTCTGACAGCAGCGAGGCTGACAATCCGTATGCGGTCCGGTTGGCTTCGGCGATTGCTGCTGTGAAATCGGAAACGCGGATGACTTGCAACAGCGGCCCAAAGACTTCGTCGTCATCGCGATCGACAATTGACGTGACGTCGATGATCCCCGGACGAATCAACGCGGAGTTTTCGTTCACACGCTCCGCCAGCACCAACGCCGAACCGCCTTTGCGAATCAACGACGCTTGAATGGCCAGCACGCGATCCGCCGCTTTGCCCGAAATCAGGGGACCCATGAAAGGTTGGGGATCGGCGTACGACGTCCCGACCCGCAACGCGCGGCACAGGTCGCTGATTCGCCGCAACAGGGGTTCAACATCGTCACCGTCGGGCAAAATCAATCGCCGAGCGCACGTGCATCGTTGGCCGGCGGTCGCGAACGCGGAAACAATCGTCAAGTAGGCCGCGGCGTCCAGGTCACGTGCGTCATGAATTACCAACGGATTGTTCCCACCCATTTCCAACGCGAGCAATACTTGGGGACGTCCCGCCAACGATCGATGAATCGCCAGACCTGCGGCGTAACTGCCGGTGAACAGGACACCATCGACATCTTGCCCGACCAAATCCGCTCCGACCTTGCCATCTCCCTGAACCACGGCCAACGCGCCGGCCGGCAAACCAGCCTCCATCCACCATTGCCACATCAATTCGCCGGTTCCCGGTGTCAACTCGCTTGGCTTGAACACAACGGTATTGCCGGCAATCAGTGCTGGAACGATGTGTCCGTTGGGCAGGTGCGCCGGAAAGTTGAAGGGTCCCAGTACGGCCATCACGCCAACGCCGCGATACAGCACTCTCCCGGTACCCTGCGGCAATTCGATCGGATCTGCCGTGCTCCGATTTTGATAGGCATCAATCGCGATTTTGACCTTTGCGGGAATCAATTTCGCTTCGGACTCAGCTTCCCAGCGTGGTTTTCCGGTTTCCGCAACGATGCGTTCAACCAACTGTTCGGAGCGTCGGTTCGCCAGATCGCCGAATCGATCTGCAACAGCAATGCGATCGATCAATGCTGTGTCACGCCAAGCATTCCAATCGCTGCGAGCCGAAGCAACAGCGTGCCGCACATTCTCAGTCGTCGAAGCGGGTCCGTCCCAAACCACAACCTCCGTGCCCGGGTTGTACACCACCAATCGGTTTTTGAGACCAGGTGTTGATGTCATTGACTCTGCTCCGTTGGAGTGCGATGGCCGCGCCAGAATTCTTTTGCGGAACCTCGAAGTGGTGACACGATCAATCGATCGCCCACTTGAACCTGCAACCGTTCGGCGTCATCACGGCGCAAGAAGACGGAACCTTCGGTTCGACGCGTCACACAACCGATACATCGGAATTCGCCATCGGCCGTCGCCACCAACGAATCAATCGTTACGGCGCCATGCGGATCGACGCCGTACGGATCATCGGTGCCCAGCAATTCGCAATCGGTCGATTCCACGATTGTCCGAATCGCCTTTCGATCGCATCGGACACAGGGTCCGCCGTCGAAGATGTCAATCATTTTGGAAAACGCAAATCCTTCTGATTCCAAAAGTTTTCTCGCCGGCTCTGTCTGCGGATGCACTTTTCCGATCACCGCTTGAGCCGCTTTAGGCAGCAGTGGAACGTAGATCGGATGCGTGGGCATCAATTCGGCGATGAATTGTTTATCCGAAGATGACAAGATGTCCGCAATCGGAAAATCAACTTGAAAGAAGTGCCTGCCGAGTCCGTCCCAGAACGGCGAGCGACCCTTGTCGTCGATCACGCCCCTCAATTCCGCTATCACTTCACGATCA
>JAGQPO010000176.1 GCA_020426665.1 Planctomycetales bacterium | reverse complement strand
GCCTCGGAGAGGCTGACCTACGTGGCGTCGATCATCCAGAACAGCCGCGTTGATCAGTCGGGAATAGCCCTTTGACCCTTTGGCCCTTTGGCAAAAACGAAGTGATTTTGGGTTCAAATGGGATTAAGTACGGGATGAAGTGCGGTACGATGCGGGGCATAGTTTAGTACGTTTCAACAACTTATTGATATCCGAGAATCGACATGTGCGACCAAGACCATTTTGAAGACGATTTGAAAAAGTACTCGCGCCGGGATCTTGGCGCGTTGGCTGCTGCCGGCGTTGGTGCGGCGATGATGTTGCCACGTGCGGCCGATGCGGCGGATGTCAATGAAAGCGATGTGGTCATCAAGACGCCCGATGGACAGTGCGACGCCTACTTCGTTGCTCCCACAACGGGCGCACATGCCGCGGTGTTAGTTTGGCCGGACATCTTTGGACTTCGCCCCGCGTTTCGACAAATGGGTAAGCGTTTGGCCGAATCAGGGTACAGCGTGCTTGTCGTCAATCCGTTTTATCGAACAAAGAAAGCTCCGACAGCGGACAAAGGCGCCAACACCACGATCTCCGACGTGATACCGCTTGCCCGATCATTGAACGCGACGACACAGAACGTCGATGCGAAAGCTTTTGTCGCTTGGCTGGACGCGCAACCACAAGTCGACACGAATCGAAAGATTGGCACAATCGGTTATTGCATGGGTGGCCCGATCGTGATGCGGACGGCAGCGGCGGTGCCCGATCGCATCGGTGCAGCCGGCACGTTCCACGGCGGCGGGCTGGCCACAAAGGACGCGGACAGTCCGCATTTGTTGATCCCAAAAATGAAAGCCCAATTCTTAATCGCGATCGCGGAGTCAGATGACCAACGTGATCCTGAATCCAAGAATACGCTGAAGAAGGCGTTTGCCGATGCGGACTTGACTGCGGAGATCGAAGTTTACCCGGCTGCACACGGTTGGTGCCCGCCGGATACTCGAGTGCACGACCCCGAGCAGGCCGAGAAGGCCTGGGCGCGCCTGTTGGTATTGTTCGGAAAAGCACTCGCCTAACCGTGGTGTGATTTTCGACACTGTTTACCAAGCTCGAATGTCAGGCGCCGACGGCGGGTCATCGTTACGGCGTGGTCCGGTGACCTTTCCGTCCATCACGCCGTCCTGCGCATCGATCTCGTCCATCACCTCCTGAAGTTTTTCGGGAGTAACGGCGCCGGATTGCCTCAAGACGGTCAGTAAGGATCTGCACAGCAACGTTAACTCGCCAACCTGATCTTCAAGTTGTTCGATCCGCTGATCCTGGCTTTCGATTTTCCTTAATTCGCTTCGCCGCGAGGCCTGGCGCGCACGCGATTGCCGTTTCAGCGACTCGATGTCCGCTCGCTGCAGGTAGTCGTTGTCGAAGATGTGATCCCAAAAACCCATCTCATTTCTCCAGGTGCTATCGAACGATCCGCCGGTGGGCAACGTGTGGAAGGTCGCGCAACGCAGACACCGCCGCTCGGCAGTTCGGCTATCCATCGTACAGCATTGCCGCACATCCCTCGCGACGGTGCGACAATGTTGGGGATTCACCAATAACGTTGTGTCTGCAGAACAAAACCCTTGATTAAAAATTGCTTCCAGAGTTTACTAGCCCCCCGGGTGGACTGTCTTTGCCGGCAAATTCTGCGCTACCGGTACAGTCGTCGTGTGCTTCCAGGCCACCCAAATGGCAGACCGCGTTTTTGCTCCGAGATTTCTAGCATGTCAAGTTCCAACGTGTTTCACTCCGTTCGTCGTCGCCAAGCCAAGCTCGGATCGTCAAAGGAGCGTCGGCGATTATTGCTTGAATCACTCGAAGGCCGACGTCTTTTAGCGGCAAATGGGGGCGATGAATCACCCGGACCGGCCCCACCGGCACCCTATGTGTTTGACATCCCCGGCACCGGTGACCCTGCGGTCACGAGAGCCGTGGTCGCCGATGCCCAGCTTCAGATCTGGGATGAAATCAACAACGAGTTGTTGGATCAAATCCCACTGGATTGCGTCACCGAAATAACGATCAACGGGTCGATTGATCCGGACAACTTGATCGTTGATTTTTCAGGCGGGCAATTCGGAGTCCCGTTTTTGTACAACGGTGCAGAACCGACGAGCGAACCGGGTGACCAATTGACGTTGATCAACGGAACCACCGAACAGGTCATTCACGAGTTTGCCGACCAGAGCAGTGGCCAAGTCGACCTGATCGGAACGGATCTGACCCAAACGATCACGTACACCGGGCTGGAACCTATCCTCGACAATCTCCTGGCGGCCAATCGGTCGTTTATTTATTCCAACAACTCCGAGACCATCGACTTTTCAGACGACGCCGTTCCGGGAGACGATTTCAACCGGATCGATTCGACGGCTGCGGAATCCGTCACCTTTCTGAACCCGACCAACTCGATCGCCATTTTTTCATCCGGCGGTCAAGACATCATCAACCTGGAAACGCTCGATTCACTGTCCGCGTTCCCGACATTGATCGTTAACGGTGGCGATGCTGTTGACGAGATTCGACTGCGTAGTCTGAACGCGTCGACGACTGCGACACTTGGCGGGGATGCCGGCAGCGACTTGATCACGATTGGGTCAGCCGTTGGATCATTGGATCCAATCCTGGGGGTGGTCAACGTCAATGGAAACGATCAAGACGTCGCGGCCGACACATCGGACAGCGTGACCGCGCTGGCCACGACGGTGACCGTCAACGTGACGACCGGTGACCAATTGGTCATCGACGATTCGGGCCAAGCGGTTGCCAATGCCTATGACGTCACGTCCACGACGGTCCAACGAACCGGTTCGCCCGTGATCAACTACGCAACGATTGAATCGTTGCAACTGCTAACCGGCACCGGCGGCGACACCGTTTCGATCTCCAGTACGGCTGCGTCAGGTTTTGCGAACGTCACCAGCGGTGACGGCGACGACCAGATCGATGTTCTGGCAACCGGTGATGGAAGCATTTTGACGATCGACGCGGGAGCCGACGTCGATGCCATCGCGGTGACCCTCACCGGCGCGAACAGTCTGACTCGTATCACATCGGGTAATGGACTCGATGATGTAATCGTCACCAATACCGGTACCCAAAGTGGTCTCGCGGTCGACAACGGCGCCGACGACGATTTGGTGACCGTGTTGGCGACGGGCGACCAAAGTGTCAGCCGGTTTGATCTGGGGGCGGGAGCCGATGTCGCTAACATTCGCGGGTCAGGAAACCAAAGCGTAATGGGGCTTTCCGGTGACGGCGATGTCGACACGATCAACATTTCGTCCAATGCCAACGGAACACGAATTGATCCCGATGGCAACCTGTCAGGAAACCTGGATGCGATCCTTGGCCAGATAGAAGTCGACGGAGGCGGTCAAACATCACCGCCGACGGTCGCTGACAGCGTCACAGCGAAAGGCAATGCCGTCGCGGTTAATCTGGACTCCGGGGATGCGTTGAATATCAGTGACCAGTCCAGCGTGACCAACAACACCTATACGTTGGACACAACGCAGTTCCAACGCGTCGGGTCGCCGACAATCGCGTACGCCGGGATCCAATTGCTGAGTATCGAAACGGGCGGCGGAAATGATTCGTTGACGATCACAAATACAAATGCCGCGACTAGCACAACGGTGTCGACCTTGGCCGGTGATGATACGGTAACCATCGCCACCACCGGGGCAAACAGTTTGCTGGTTTTGGACACCGGTGTCGACAACGATAGCGTAAGTGTCGTCGGCACCGGAGACCGCAGTGTGTCGCGCGTGATCACCCGCAGCGGCGATGACGACGTCGACGTCACCACGACAGGATTGGCCAGTGGTCTGGATATCAACTCTGGAACCGAGGTCGACGTTGTGACACTGTCCACGACAGGGATGCAAAGCGTCACTGCGATTCGATTGGGCGCGGGCGAAGACGTTGTGAACGTGCGCGGTACCGGCGCTCAAAGCTTTACGGATGTCTTTGCGGGCAGCGACAACGACACGCTGAACATTTCGTCCGATGCCGACGGCGACAGGATCGATACCAACG
>JAGQPO010000175.1 GCA_020426665.1 Planctomycetales bacterium | reverse complement strand
TGCTGTGGATGCCCAGCTGGGGCGGGATGATCAATGGGCTTTTAACGCTACGTGGTGCCTGGCACAAAGTCGCAGCCGATCCGGTGTTGAAGTTCTTTGTCGTCGGCGTAACGTTTTATGGGATGTCGACGTTCGAAGGCCCGATGTTATCGATCAAGTCGGTTAACTCGCTGAGCCACTACACGGACTGGACGATCGCCCACGTTCACTCCGGTGCACTGGGGTGGAACGGTTTCATGGCCTTTGGAATGTTGTATTGGTTGTTGCCACGGATTTTCCAAACAAAGCTTTGGAGCACGAAGCTGGTCAGCCTGCACTTCTGGACCGGGACCATCGGCATTCTGGCCTATATCATTCCGATCTACGCCGCGGGACTGATGCAAGGTCTGATGTGGCGAGAGATGGACGAGATGGGCAACTTGGTCTATCCCGATTTCGTTGAAACGATCCAGGAGATTGTCTGGCTTTGGTGGTTCCGAGTCCTGGGCGGAACGTTGTATGTCGGCGGCGTGGTGATGTTGTGCGTCAACGCGTTGATGACGTGGATGGGACGGCCGAGTACCTATGAGGTGCCGGTTTATTCAGCCCCCGCGCTGTCGAAGGACTACGTCGATTCGCCGATTCCGAAAAGCGGTTTGGAAGACGTCCCGATGCTTGATGTCGCGAAGGGATTGAGTGTGTGGGCTAAGATGGGTTGGCACCGCCGCTGGGAACGATTGCCGGTGATGTTCACGGTTCTAACGACGCTTGCGGTGGTTCTTGCAACGTTGTTCGAACTGGTACCGACGTTCTTGATTCGATCGAACATCCCGACCATCGCCACGGTCAAGCCGTACACGCCGTTGGAGTTAGCCGGTCGCGCGATCTTTGTTTCCGAGGGTTGTTACAACTGTCACTCGCAAATGATTCGCCCGATCGTTGCCGAAACCAAGCGATACGGCGAATACAGCAAGCCCGGCGAATTCATTTATGACCGCCCGTTCCAGTGGGGCAGCCGCCGCATCGGTCCCGACTTGGCTCGCGAGGGTGGGCGCAACAGCAGTTTCTGGCACTGGCGCCACTTCGAAAACCCGGCGGATGTTTCCCCCGGTTCGGTGATGCCCAGCTACGGTCATTTGCTGACCGACACGCTGAACTACGACGAAATCGCTCCGCATGTGAAAGCGGCCTGGCAATTGGGTGCTGAATATTCCGAGGAAGATTTGAACAACACCAAGGAGGTTGCGTTCAAACAAGCCGAGAAGATTGCTGCGGAAATCTCGACACAGGGCGGTCCGGCCAACACGATGGACAAGCAAGCGGTCGCGATGATCGCCTATCTGCAACGTATCGGAATCGACCTGTTTGCGACGCCGGAACCCAAAGCGGACGCGACGGCCGGTGACGCCGCTGAGGCGGAATCGGCTGCTGGATCTGCTGCCGAACCGGCAAATGAATCAGAGGCCACGCCGGCCGAGTCGGCGGGTGAATCGGAATGATCGAATCTCTAGCCGTCTGACAAACAAATGATCAAAGACTTAGTTTCTTTTATTGACTATTCCTCCTGTGCCGAGGTCGCGCTCACGTTGTTCGTGGGCACGTTTTTCCTGATCTTTTTCGGTGCGTTTCGCTTGAGCAATCAGGCGACCGAAAAGTTTGCCGCAATTCCACTAAGCGATCGAGTAGAGGACCCGCGCAGTGAGTGATGTACCAAAGACTGACCACGCCTATGACGGCATCGAAGAATACGACAACCCGCTGCCCGGTTGGTGGAAGTGGCTGTTTATCGGATCGATCGTCTTCAGCCCGTTTTACTGGGTGTATTACCACAGCGGTGCGAAAGGGCGATCGGTAGCCGACAACTACAACACCGCGTTGGCCGAAAATACGCGTCTGCAATTTGCCGAAATCGGCGACCTGAAACTTGACGAAGCGACGATCGCGAAATTCATGGGCAAGGACAGCTGGGTCAAAGTCGGAGAATCTGTTTTTCGCGCCAACTGTGTTTCCTGTCATGGCCGCGACGGCGAAGGCAAAGTCGGCCCCAACCTGACCGATGACTTCTATAAAAATGTCGCCAAGCTTGGTGACATCGGAAAAGTCGTCAACAACGGCGCGGGTAACGGCGCGATGCCGAAATGGTCCAACCGATTGCATATCAACGAAATCGTCATGGTGTCGGCCTACGTCGCAAACCTGCGCGGCAAAAACGTTGAAGGCGGTCGCACGCCCGAAGGACGCGAGATTCCGGCTTGGCCCGAACCGCCGGCTGAAGAAGAACCTGTCGCCAAAAAAACTGAATCCTAGTGGGGGTTTTGCACGGGCGGACATTGGCATGCCGAGTGAAATCGAAATCCCCTGCCGTCCGTCGATTCGACCGCAACACCATTCCCGCCAGACAGAGAGATGTCACCTAAAACCGTACCCGACAACGACGCGCTGCTGGATGCTCCCGAGCACGTTTTAAGTACTCTTGAGCAGGACGGAAGCCGCCGCTGGTTGCGGCCGCGGTTGTCGACGGGAAAATGGTGGCATCGACGACGCATCGTTGCGTATCTGCTGATGGTTGTTTTTGTCGCCATTCCACACCTGCGGATCGGTGGCAAACCCGTCATCCTGCTGGACATCGCGGCTCGTAAGTTCACGATCTTCGGCAAAACGTTTTTGCCGACCGACACGATGTTGTTGGCACTGTTAATGCTGACGGTCTTCGTGTCGATCGTCTTGATCACCGCGATCGCGGGACGAGCCTGGTGCGGCTGGGCGTGCCCCCAGACCGTCTACATGGAGTTCTTGTTTCGCCCCATCGATCGCTTGTTCGAAGGCACCAAGGGCAAGGGCGGTAAAGCAAAACATCAACTCTCCTTTGCGATGCAGATTCTGCGTTTTGCGGTCTACGCGGTACTGTGCGGTTTCCTGGCGCACACGTTCCTGGCGTACTTCGTGGGGACCGATCGGTTGGCCCAGTGGGTACGAAGTTCACCGATCGAACATCCCGTCGCTTTTGTCGTGATGGCCGCGACGCTGGGGTTGATGTTGTTCGACTTCATGTTCTTTCGCGAACAGCTGTGCTTGATCGCCTGTCCCTATGGCCGATTCCAGTCCGTCATGCTGGACCAGCAATCGATGATCGTCGCCTACGATCCGGGGCGTGGTGAACCACGGAAAAAGGGAAGGCACACCGCGTCGGACGGGGCCGGTGATTGTGTCGACTGCAATCAATGCGTGGTGGTTTGCCCGACAGGCATCGACATACGCAACGGGTTGCAAATGGAATGTATCAATTGCACGCAATGCATCGACGCCTGTGACGACGTGATGGAGAAAGTCGGGTCGCCGAAAGGATTGATTCGTTACGGTTCACAGGATTCGATCGCCGGGAAAGCGAAAAAGTTGATCCGTGCGCGGACCATCATCTACCCGGTGATTCTGCTCGCACTGATGAGCGGATTGGTTTATGCCATTTCAACGAAGTCCGGCTTTGACGCCCGAATCATTCGAAAGAGTGGTGCACCGTTCACGGTCTATCCCGACGGCACGGTATCCAATGAATTTCGTGTCCGATTGGTCAATCGCACTTCGGATACGCAGATTTACTCCGTGACGCCTGATGACAGTGAAGAAATCACCATTGAAGTGTTGGACGAAGATAAGCTGCAGTTAAAGGCGGACCAGTCAGTGTTGGTACCTGTCCACGTCAAATTCAAAAGTTCATTGACCCGCGGCAACGGACACAAGATTGTGTCCGCCACGATCAAGGACCAAAGTAACAACGTTCGTGAAGTCGAGTTTTCGCTGTTGGGACCAGGATCATGAGCATTGCGACGACGGCAGAATCGATCGAGTCGGCGGAAAAGCGGGCCAAGCGATTTTGGATCGCGTTGGTGCTGTTTCTGTTTGTGATCCAATGCACGATCATGGGGCTGGTCATGCATCTCGCGATCGGCGACCCATCATCCGCCGTGGTGCCGGATTATCACAACCGTGCCTTGAACTGGGACAAGTCTCGCCGGACTCACGAAGCGGTGGGGCGTCTGGGATGGACGATCCAATTCTCCGCCTCCGATGTCGCCGACGGCCGTGGTATGCGGGCAATCGAATTGGTGATCGTCGATCGCAGCGGCAATGCAATCGACGACCTGTTAATCAACGGAAAACTTTATCACCATGCCCGCGCGGGAGACGTAAGCAGCGTCCAATTAAAATCGGTTGGGCAAGGCAAATACATGGCACTGGTGCCGGCTGAGCGTTCGGGATTATGGCAATTGGAATTAGACATTAACGGCGCAGCCGAACCGGTCGCCCATAGCGTCACCTTTGAGATCGAAGGTTGACCATGGAGACGATTTTGGTTCTTGCCGGCGCCGTTGTCACCGCCAGCCTTCTGGGCAGCATGCACTGCGTCGGAATGTGCGGGCCGTTGGCAATTTGGGCCAGCGGAAGCGGTGATCGGGTCAACCGAAGGACGCTGGTCGCGTCGACTTTGCTGTACCACGTCGGACGATTAACGACGTACACCCTGGCGGGTGCGGCCGCCGGTTTGATCGGCAGCGTCATCGACATTGGCGGCAGCATACTGGGCGTCCAGGTTGCCGCGGCTCGCGTCGTCGGCGGGCTGATGATCACGCTTGGAGTTTGGAAGCTTTGGACCATGTGGTCGGGAAAAACCGCGACAAAAGATCTTGCGCCGTCGGCCGTAGGCAAAGTCCTGGTTAGATTACGGCCGTATATCTTCCGTTTACCGATTGCGGGTCGAGGATTCGCAACCGGCTTATTAACGACTCTGTTACCCTGTGGTTGGCTGTACTTGTTCGCGTTGATCGCGGCGGGAACCGGAAACCCGCTGCATGGGGCGATCGTGATGGCGGCATTCTGGTTGGGAAGCGTCCCCGCGTTGGTGGCGCTGGTGGCGGGATTAAGGGTTTTGTCATTGCGATACGCGCGGTTGATTCCCGCAATTGCCGCATTAATGTTGATCTTTGCCGGATGCTTCACTGCGTCGGGCCGAGGGTTTTCGGGGTTCGATTCGCTGGACGCACTCAAATCGTCCGGAACGTCGATCGAACAAGTCGAACACGCCGGTGAAAAAGTTTTGCCGTGCTGCCAGGTCAAGCCGTCAACGGATTGACCGGCCCGACGGCGTACCCGAAACCGGTGCGTATCGCACCATCAAACGGCGCGCGACGAGTCGAAACCGGTAATGTCAAATCATGTCACGCATCGCAAAAACGCCCGACGCCATGACCGATCCACAGCATCATCGCTGTGAGATTCCATGCGTGCATTGCGGTTTGCCGACACCGTGCGTCGGCGACTTTGACCCGACCCGAGTTTTTTGCTGTTCCGGGTGCCGCCAAGCGTATGAACTGATTCACGGTTGGGGCTTGGATGACTTTTACGCGATTCGCGACCGAACAGGCGGATCGACGGGATTGTTTTCGAAAA
>JAGQPO010000174.1 GCA_020426665.1 Planctomycetales bacterium | reverse complement strand
CTTGTGCATGTTGCCGCAGCGAATGCCCCCTGGCGGTGTGGAATACAAGTGTCTCGGGTTTCGGCTGACGGTCGGGTGCTGCCGACGGTCTTTCTGATGGTTTACAAGCTGCGCGCCGTAGGCACGTTAGCAATTCTTTTGCGATCGCTGGACTCGGATGGGTAGATCCCCGCTGGACGCAGTGGGGGGCAGGCAAAAAAAGTCGCAAAGTATTTGGCGGATGACCTATCCCAAACCCGCTCTCAGGTCCAAGCGCAATCTGGTGAAACCGCACAACCGGTTGCATTTGACGTCGGGCGGCTTGCTTACACAGCCCAAGTTATCTCCTCCAAAACAAAACACTGAATTTGAAATGAACAAAACCTTACGTCGCAATGCCAAGAAGACACGTCAACGTAAGTTGTATCGACGCAGAAGACCGACTCGGTTCGAATCGCTTGAAGCCAGACAATTGCTTGCCGGTGATATTCTGGGCGCAGTCTATGACGACGTGAATGGGAACGGAACTCGCGACCAGGGGGATGACGGTGTCGCCAACTGGACGGTCTACTTGGACCTCGATAGCAATGGCAGTCTGGACACCGGCGAACCGACATCGTTAACCGACGCGGACGGCAAATTTGCGTTCCGTGGCTTGGACGCCGGTAACTACCGAGTGGCCGAGGTCGTACGGTCGGGATGGACGCCAACGAATCCGTTGACCAGTTTTGTCGACGTCTCCGTAGCCGACGGCCAAGAAAGGTCGGTGCAGTTTCTGAACCAAGGCAGTGGCGGTACCGGCATCATTACCGGCAACGTTTGGCGTGACATCAACAACAATCAAGTACAGGATCCCGAAGACACGCCGCTAGCAGGGTGGACGCTTTTCTTGGATTTGAACGGTGACGGCATTCTGGATCCCGAAGAACCGTTTGTCGAAACAGACGGCAACGGGGATTACACGTTTACGGGGCTTCGCGGCGGTGCAGGAACGAGTGCGATTGATTACGAGGTCACCGAAGTGGTGCCGGCGGGCTGGGAACCGGCCGATGTGAACATCACCGCAGCGGTGATTGAGGGACAGACTACCTCCGGCATTGATTTCTCCAACTGGCCCGACCCTGAAAAGACGACGTCAGTCAGCGGTCGCGTCTTCAACGATGCAAACGGCAACGGATTGTTGGACACCGGAGAATCGGGGCTGGGCGGATTCACGGTGTTTGTCGATTTGAATCTGAACAACGCACTTGATACCGGCGAAGCATCGTTTACGACAGCTGCCAACGGCAATTGGTCTTTGGGCGGCATTGAAGCGGGCAGTGTTCGCTTGGCGCAAATCTCACCCGTGAACTACAAACCGACATCTCCCGCAACAGGATACCGCAACGTTAACGTGGTCGCCGGCGTTCCCCTGACTGGAGTGAACTTTGGCAACCAATTGCGAACTGACGCGGCGATCGGCGGCACGATCTTTGTCGATCGCGACAAAGATGGTGTACGCGATCCCGGCGAAGAAGGCTTGCCGGGGATCACGGTTTACTTGGACGTTGACGGCAGTGGCACTTTGACTCCCGGCGATCCGAGCGTGGTGACCAGCGACGACCTTTTCTACACACCCGGAATTGACGAAGCAGGATCGTATCGATTTGAAAAACTTGGCGGAGGCACTTATGTCGTCCGGCAGATCGTTCCGCCGGAACTTGAATCGCCGGGCAGCGAACTGGAACACATCATTACCGTTGGGCCTGCGGATGATATCAGCGATCTTGAACTTGGCGACGAGTATCGCCCGAGCGAGATCCACGGGATTAAATACGAGGACATTAACGGCAATCATCTGCGCGATCCTGGTGAACCCGGAGTCGAAGGTGTCACGATCTTTATCGACCTTGACCGAGATAACATCTTCGATGAAGGCGTCGAGCCATCAACATTGACGCTCGCCGATGGATCCTATTCTTTCGTCGGATTGGAAGCAGATGCATATATCGTTCGAGAAGTCGTCCCGGCCGGATGGGTTCAGACGTTCCCACAAACGGTTGACGGCATCCTGTGGCCGGAGGGAGTCAGCAATCCGGCGGTCGGCAACGTCACCCCGACATTAATCGAAAAGTCCTTATCCAAAGGCGAGAGTTTTACACAGACCGTCAGTCTGACGTTGCCGACGACCGGCGCGCTGACCAACATGGTCGACGTGTTCCTGTTGTTTGACGACACCGGAAGCTTCACTTCGAACAGTCCGATCGTTCGCGCTGCGTTCCCAAATATCATTAACGAATTGCAGACACGGCTGACTGGAATCGATCTTGGATTCGGCGTCGGGCGGTTGGAAGAATACGGCGGGTACGCTTCGGAATATGGTTCGGGCCGTCCATTTACATTAAACCAGCCGATTGTGGCCGCCGACGTCACCGGTTTCCAAGCGTCGATCCAAGCGGCACTTGATCGTGTCGCTCCGGGATACGGCGGCGACGGCCCGGAAACGGTGATCGAGGCGTTGTACCAGATGGTGACCGGGGCGGGTTTCGATGGGAATAATGACGGAGACACATCCGACAGTGGTGCCGCCGGTCTTGCCTCGACCCAAGTAAGCCCGGGTAACAGCGGTGACGTTCCGGCATTTTCTTCGTTCACTTCCGACCCGACAAACGGTGTATTGCCCGCCTCAGGAACCATCGGCGGTGCCGGTTTCCGCTCTGGAGCTCTGCCCATCATTATTACGGCTACGGATACCGGTTTCGCGTACCAACCCAAAGGTGAAACCGTCATCACAGGAATTGACGGCAACACTTTACCGGTCTCTGCGTTCACCGCAGCCTCCCGAGGCTCCACACCATATGGGTCCGGTGCCGGAATCCAGGAAACCGTAACGGGGCTCAATGCACTGGGCGCTCTCGTGATCGGACTCGGCACCGCCGAAAGCGCCGCGTCCGCACCTCGGTCCGGGTTGGAAGCGCTTGCGACGATGACTGGGGCGATCAACCAAACCACAACGTCGATCGCCAACGGAACAGCCGATCCGATCGACACCGGCGACCCGTTCTACTTCAAAATCGGCTCCGGCGGCGACCCGCTGGTCGGTAACATTGCTGATGGTATCGTCGCTGCTATTGATGGTGCGGTCCGATCGGTCAACGTCAACGTGACGCTTCGAGCATCCGATCCACGTGTACATATCAGCTTCAATCCAGGTGTCATCAACGGTTTGGGTGCAGGTGAAACGGCCACGTTTGATGTAACGTTCACTGGCGACGGACGTCCCCATCGTTTCGATCTTCAATTCGTTCGCGAGGGAACGGATGTTGTGCTCGGCTCGATTCCCGTCGTCCTGGGAACTCCGGTTGCCGGAGACGGATATGAGTATGAAGACTGTGAAGACGGTGAGCACAGCCAAGGAATTGATTTTGGCAACCAGCGAATCGATGGATTCGTGCCGAACGCAGCCCCAAGCTTCATCGCTGGTGCCAATCAACGGATCGCGGAGGATGCAGGCCCCCAAACCGTCGCCGCTTGGGCAACCAATATCAGCCCAGGATCGGCCAGCGAGTCGTCTCAAATCGTTGACTTCATCACCAACAACGACCATCCCGGACTGTTTGCATCGCAACCAGCCGTGTCCGCTGACGGTACGCTGACCTACACGCCGGCCGACAACGCATTCGGCACCGCGATCGTAAGCGTTCAAATCCACGACAACGGTGGTACGATGCTCGGCGGCGTAGATACCAGCGACATTCAGACGTTTGAAATTCAAATTGATGCGGTAAACGACGCCCCAACCGGATCAGTGGTCAT
>JAGQPO010000173.1 GCA_020426665.1 Planctomycetales bacterium | reverse complement strand
CGACGGACTGGAAGTCCGTCGTACTTTACAATGGCGTAGCCTATCACCAGGAACTGACGAAGTACGAGGTTTCATTTTTGCTTTGACATGCCTTGATGGTCGTCTGATCGCGGAGCGATCAACGACAAACGCCATTGCATTGCCCCCTATCGTCTTGCTCCGTTCAAGTTTGCTAGACTGAAGGCATGTCAAAAACTCATGCTTTCGAATTCCTGACCGGCTGTTCTTCGTCCGACGGGCCGGTTGATTTCTTGGTCGCCGGACTTTTCGGATCTGACAGTACGTTAATGTGTTGGTCGACGCTGGCATTGACCGGCGCCGCCGATGTCACCGATTTTGACGGTGCCGTTGCCCGATGGAAGGATGTCAACGACGAATTGTCGACTGCATCTCTGTTTGACATGGGTGAGAAACGCTCGGTGGTCGTACGCGATGCAGACAAATTTGTTTCGGCGAATCGATCGGAAATCGAAGACTACCTTGCCAAGCCGGGAACGGCAGTTCGGTTGATCTTGCAATTCGATTCGCTGGCGTCCAACACCAAGGTTTACAAGTCGCTTGAAAAATCCCACTTGCTGGTGTGTTGCAGTGGCGAGACGGGACAAAAAACCGGTGCGACCGCAGCGACGCGGCGAAAGTTTTTGACCGGTTATGTCGCTCCGCGTCACCAAGCAAAACTGGCCACCGCGGCTGCCGACGCGTTGGTCGAAATGCTAGGCGATGACGTCGGCTTTTTGGACACCGAAATTGCCAAACTTGCACTGTACCTGAAACCAGGCGAAACTATCGATGAAGCGTTGGTGCGTGATATCGTGGCGGGATGGCAAGGCAAAACGATCTGGCAGATCACGGAAGCCATTTCGTCGGGCAACGCCGCCGAAGCGATCAAGCAGTTGGACAAATTGATTTCGGGCGGCCAACCGGCGATCGCACTGTTACCGCAAATCGCGTGGTCGCTGCGCCGGCTCGGATTGGCCGCGGCGACACACTTGGCGGCCGAACGTGGCGGTCGCCATCAGCGATTGGAAGACTCGTTGGCGAAAGCCGGAATCAGTCGGCCCGCGGAGGTCAGCCGCGCGATAGCGGACATGAAACGCATGAAACGCGACAAGGCGGGCGAGTTGTTGCCGTGGCTGCTGGATGCCGACTTGCGTCTGAAAGGCACTCACAGCGCGGATGGACGCGACCGGTTTATGCTGGAGCAATTCGTGATGCGACTCGCCGCCGACGGCTGAAACGTCTCAGCGTCGAAACCAGCCTTTGCGTTTGACATAACATTCGCGGGTCAAGTCGAAGAACACCGCGTGGTTGTTTTTCTCAAGCAGTGACAGAAACTTGTGAATGCCGCTCGTTTCGATCAGCTTTCTCTCGGCATCGGTGATCGTGACCAGCCAAAACAACTGAATCGCACTGCCAAGAGTTTCCTTGGCCGGGATCGGTTTGGAGTCCGACTCGATCACCGGCAACATGTACACACAATCCTGTTGATGTGATTCCGACAACTGGTTGCTAAGATCACTTAGCGAACCGGTCGTCCCGATCGACAGCCCATGTTTTTTTCGGTAAGGGATCTTTGCCGCACTGCGCAGGACTTCGATCGCCAACTCGTCGATATGGGTCGCATAGAGCAACAATTCGGCGCGCACGCTTCGCTGGCCGTTGGGCATCGGAATCGGGTAGTCACTCATTCCACTTGTGACGAGTGTGGCAAAGTCGCGTGTGCCGCTGGGCTGATGGACCGATACATCGACTCGCATTGTTTCATCTTGATCGACATCATAACGACTGGACGGCCCGAATCGTTGCTCATACTCCAGTCGACGAAAGTCATGCCTGCTCAAATCGGTCATCGCGTCGAAATCATTGTCGTTCCGATCAACAACCTCTGGCGGTTCGACCTCCCGCTCGATGGCATCCGAAACGGCGTACGTTTCAGCCGATTCGGTTTCGATCACCGCCGTCGGCTCGTCGTCCAACCATGCGTCATACTCAGGCAACTCGGACGGTAACATTTCCGACGGCAATCGGTCCTTGGGAACGATATCCAATTGAACTTGCGTCGATCCGGCGGGGCGACTTTCGACTGCTCCGTGCAGACCTCTTCCTGAATCCGTCGGACCACCCGCGACGGTACCGAGAACGTCGTCAAAGAACTGATCTTCGGCGTCGGCGTCTTGAGACTGTTCGTCGATCGATGGGCCGAAACGCGGATCATCCAGATCGGCCAATTCATAGGCCTGGGCGTCTTCCCGAGACCGGCCCAAAGCTTCTTCCCACGACGATGCCGCGCGTAAAGGACGCGGACTTACCTCAGACGGTGATTCTTCATCAACCGGTTCTTCATCAACCGGTTCTTCATCGATCCGTTGGATCACATCCGCTTCGTCATCAAGCGTCGGTTCCAACTCATTGTCAACCTCCGCATCCTGGTCCGAATCTGCGGTCACAATGATGTCTAACTCGCGCCGAGTCAATTCAGCTTCGCGACGCATCAACTCCGCTTCGCGCTGCGACAACGACTCTTGTCGCGCCGCAAATTCTCGCAACAACTTTTTCTTTTCCGACAGGATCAATTCGGCCGGAACATCAGCGGGAAGATCGACCGAAACATTGACGGGGGCGATCGCGGCGACCGTCGTCTGGACACGCGGATCGACATCATCACGAACGGCTCCGCTTTGAAACTCATCAAGTTGTTGTGATTTCTGGTTCAGCTCGACACGAATGGAAGACAACTCAGACTCCTGGTCCGCAATCGTCTGTTTCAATTGGCTGATCGATTCTTCTGCCTGTTTCGTTTTTAAATCCGCCGAATCGGCAACGCTTCGTATTGATTCCAATTCACGCTGCCAATTCATCACCTCGTTGTGTCGGTTACCGATTTCAACCTCTCGTTCGGCCAACAAATTGCCGTGTTCTTCGAGCGCCGCTTCGCTTTGGCGAATGGCTTGCTCGCGCGCGGACAACTGTTCCGTCAGATCGTCCAGTTCATTCGACCGCAGCTCCAACGCCTGTTCGCGGGTACGGATCTGTTCTTCGGTAGACTGTAATTGGACCTCACGTTCGTCGACTTCGACGGTTTTGGCAGCCAATTCATCTCGCACCGCTTGGAGCGTTTGACGGCTGTCGCTGAGTTCTTCTTCCAACTCGCTGATTCGCTGCCTTGCGGTCTCGTCCTCCGCCGCTTTCAACTCATGTTCCGCGGATGATTGCTGCTGGAAATCAGAAAGCCGCTGATCGAGATCGACCTGCTGCGATTCCAACTGCTCGCGTTGAGCCCGAAGCTCCGATTCACGCTGATCCAGTTGATCGGATTGTTCGTTCAACTCCTTTTCCCGCGTTGCAATTTCACTTTCGCGGTCGCTGGCGACACGTTCGCTTTCAACGATCGCGGCCTCGCGTTGCTGAAGCGATTGGGCGAGCGTTTCCAGTTCGTCCCCGCGGAAATTCAGTTGTTCTTGCAGGGTCTGTAGCTGGCGTTCGCGTTCGTCCAGAAGATGGGAACGCTGTTGAAACTCAAAGATCGCCTGCGAGTTGCCCCCGGCGAGTTCACTGTCCTCGGCGGGTTCACTGTCCTCTGCGAGTCCGTCTGTGGTTGGAGGATTCTGATCTTCGGGCGGCGCCAGAGTGGCATCAGCGACGGCGGCGACATCGGCATCACCGGTAGCGGATGCATTGACCACCGCAGCGATGGCCGACTTTGCCTTTCTAGCCTGGATTGCCGCGCGCAATTGGGCGAGCACTTCGGCTGGAAACGTCAGACCCTCGACAGCCACGGCGGCGACCCAATTACCGTCGCCGTCACCGAGACCTGCGTTAGGGCGAATCGCACCAGCATCGATGTAATGTTGCAGCTGTTGCTTTGAATAGGGACCGCGCTTCCCATTTTTCGTTTTGACGTACCACTGGTCTGACATCAGATTGATCGGGGCGTCGAGGCATCTGGGGGAGAGAGAAGAATCCGGTGAAAATCATCATGAGTCACGATCCTATCATGACCGGTTCGATGATCGCCACCGTCGTTCTCGTTTGTTTAGACGCCTACATTCGGGTACTCGTTCCCTTGGTGAGCGCCATGAAGGCCGACTCAAGATCCAATTCCTCTTCGGAAAATCGTTTGAGATCGATGTCATTTTGGATCAACAGTTTCGGCAGGTCGCTGTATTCGTCGATTTCGGGTTTCAAAATCACACGGACGGTTGCGTCGCCCATTTCACAGCCTTGGACTTTTTCATGACCGCGAAGCAGATCGACGATTGTCTCCAATTGCTCGCGTTTATTTGGCTGAATGACCAGCACCACGTGCTCGCGAACCATACGGATGACTTCTGTGACTTCGGCATTTTGCTTCAACTCGCCGCGATCAATGATGCCAACTTTATTACAAACGTCTGCCAATTCGGGAAGAATGTGACTGCTGACGATGATCGTCTTTCCCATCTCCCCCAGCTTGCGCAATAGGTTGCGCATTTCAATTCGGGCGCGCGGGTCCAGTCCAGACAACGGTTCGTCCAGCAGCAGAACCTGGGGATCATGCAGGAGGGTTCGGGCCAACCCCAATCGCTGAGTCTGTCCTCGCGAGAGCGTGTTGGCGAAGGCATCTCGCTTGAATTCCAAGTCGACGATTTCCAACATCTCGTTGACGCGTTCTTTTCGTTGCTGGCCGTTGATGCGGTAAGCCGCGGCAAAAAACTCCAGGTACTCGACAACGGTCATGTCGTCGTAGACGCCGAAGAAATCGGGCATGTAACCGACCAGTCTGCGAATTTCCTTGGGGGCGGTGTGAACCGAATGATCACACACATACGCTTCACCCCAGCTGGGTTCCAGCAACGTGGCGATGATCCGCATCGTCGTCGTTTTCCCAGCCCCGTTCGGGCCAATGAAGCCGAACAGGTCACCGGCTTGAAGGTCCAGATCAATGTGGCGGATGGCGAACGCATCGCCGTATTTTTTCGTCAAGTCGACTGTCTTGATCACGGTGGTCTCTTCGTTCAGGCCAAACCATCAGGCGGGCCAAAAGGTTCTGGGGGTCGGGTTAATTGAGGCGGGTTGTACGCACTGGCAGAATCACACGAACAACAGACAACACATCGCCTTCGTGCCGGTCAAACGTTTCCGACTGGTCCCCCCGATCTCGCACTTGCAAGTCGAACAGCGGCACCTCGGTTCGTCCGACCAAGATACATCGGTCTTCGACCAACACGTCGGACAGATCCAGATCACCCAGCGCGTCGTGGCGAAGACCTGTGTACAACTCACCTCCGGCCGCACGATGAAACATCATCATTTCGGCGACACGCTTGGAGTCGGTAAAATCGCTGGGCGACCACGGCGTTGTTTCCGTTTCATTTTTTTCCAGCGAGTGCTGTCGCGTCAGACGCCAGCGGAAATTCTTTTGCCGCAAATCATTCAGCTGCGGGACGCTCGCGCCGGCGGGTACACGCGTGGGCAACAAATACACCCAATTCCCGTAAACCAAGACTCCATCCAAAATGTCATAGGGCAATGGATTGACAAACTCCCCACGCAGCAACTCGCTGCCGGGTCGGCGGGTGACGCCGATGTCGGGAACTGTTTTGGGCGTAAATGAGACGCGTGCCGCCAGTGACTTGCTGCTTCGCGGGGCGATGGTCAATTGCTGTACCGAGGTCTCCATACCTCTGCCGAGCGATTTCGGAGTCACTTCGTACTGGCCGAAGACACTGTTCTCGTTTGCCATTTCGATTCCGCCGAACACCTTGCCCGGATATCCCATCGGAAACACAAAAGTTGTTGGCCCGTTGGCGTCGGCTTGGCGTATTGGTTCCATGGCCTCAAACGTGGAGTAACGAAGATCAACTTCGACGGGTTCATGTGAGTACACGGTACACCACGCAAATCCACGACCCACGCCATCAATCAAATCGATATCGGTGACTTGAAACTGATTGGCGCGCAGCAATTCGAGCGTATTGCCGACCGAGTTTTCGCCCGGCACTTTTTCGGATGCCGATTTCGCCACGTTTGGTGCGGCCTGGGTGACCAGCACAGCCGAGAGAGCGATTGCGATGATGGGGAACGAAAGCCACCCCAACAAAGGCTTTCCAAAGACACGGTTGATCAACAGGTAATCCAGCGGGCCGATCGCGGCGATCAGCAACATGACGATGACGGAGAGAAACGAGAAACTGAAGCTGGTCTTGATCGGGAATTGGTCCAGTGTGCCGCGCATTTGTCCGGCCAGATCACCGAATGTCGTCGACCGATCTCGCACATCGCGATTCTCCGATTGCGGAGTCAACATTTCTCCGGCCAATTGAGTGACAAACTCCAATCGTTCCGGCCACTCGGCGAACTCGGGACGATCCAGATCGGCCGCGACCACTGCGACGTGTCCAAAACCGACGACATACTCTGCCGCTTGTACCGCAGTGATCCGTCGTGTCGTTCGCCCCGAAATCAACGCTCGGCCGACACGTCGCGGTAATTTAACACCGCGAAAATCACTGAGCGGGTTTTGGCTGGACATAAACATCTCGAACGCTGCGGGATCGTACCGCTCGATCGCAACCTCTTCGATCGGCAGCATTTCGATCAACCACGGCGCGGCCTGGGCGATCTGTCCCGCGGATTCGCCCAGGCATACCATCATCTTGCCTCCATGTCGAAGCCACGTTGCCAATGCGTCTTGCTGCGTGATCGTCATGCTGGCCAGCACGTCCGCGCCCGGCGCGTTGATCATCACCAAATCCACACCGCCATAACCCAGATTGTTCAACGGCAAACTCTGTGCGTCGGTGATCTTGGTGACTGCGATGCTGGCCGTCTTGTCGACCAAGACATTCGAGACGCCGATCCGGTCGACGCCCAACGGATCTCCGATCGCGATGACCCAGGGCATCACCGACGGAATCATTGTTGGACCAAGCGTCGGGTCGCCCGCCGTCGGGAATCGCATATTGACAAGGTCACGTGTCGTACCGTCTTCGCGGCGAACAATTTTCAGCGGCGCCGCCTCGCTGCCCGGAACGACATAACCGATCTGCCCACCGGTTGAATCTGGAATCGGGTCGTAACGCACTCGAACGCCGTCGCCATCGGTCGACTCAAGGTAGCCGTCGAAAACATGATTGCTGGCTTCCGCCGCCGATGGATTGCTTTCCAGCGGTTCGACGAGACGGATCATCGTTGGATGACCAACCCGATAATGTCCATTGATCCCAACGACCACCGCATCGGCCGGCTGCTGAACAACCGGCCGCTCGGCGGCCGAGGACTGATCGCCCGAAACCACGGGTGATTCAGACAATCCCAACAGGACCGCAACGAAAAGAACGCAGCGAAACAAAGGCACGGGCGAGGATTCTGTCATGGTTTCTCTGAATCAGGGCACTCACAAACCAATTTCCCGCACCCCGGGCAACCGCCACCGTACTTGGCGACCAAAGCCGCATTGAGGTCAATTTCCGCGACGTTCGCAATCGTAGTCAGCCACGCGATCACGTCGGCAAACTCCTCGGCCAAGTTTTGGCGGTCATTTCCGCGCAAGGCCGACGAAAGTTCACCGACCTCCTCCATCAGCCACATGAACGT
>JAGQPO010000172.1 GCA_020426665.1 Planctomycetales bacterium | reverse complement strand
ATTGTTTCGCGATCAGTTTGGATGGCCGATCACCGGCGAAAATGTCTGCATCACGGCGGGAGGCCAATCCGCGTTCTTTCTATTGCTTAACGCGATCGCTGGGCGATTCGATGACGGGTCCTTCAAGAAGGTGCTGCTGCCGATTGTTCCGGAGTACATCGGGTATGCCGATCAGTCCGTTTCGTCGGACATGTTTCGTGCGGTACGCCCCCTGATTGAACGAATCGGCGACCACGAGTTCAAATATTCGATCGATTTCAATGCGTTGCAGATCGATGATTCCATCGCAGCGATTTGTTTGTCACGGCCGACCAATCCGTCGGCCAATGTTGTAACCGATGACGAATTGCGTTCTCTAGCTGACATTGCGGCCGAAAATGAAATCCCATTGATCGTGGACAACGCTTATGGTGATCCGTTCCCGGGGGTGATTTTTACCGGTGCCAATCCGATATGGGACCCTTCAATGATATTGACGTACAGTCTGTCTAAACTTGGATTACCCGGGACGCGGACAGGGATCGTGATCGCCCCGCCGGCGGTCGTCAAGTGGCTGTCGTCAATGAACGCGATCACCTCATTGGCGAACAACAACATCGGGCAGGCGATGGTCAGACCGATGATTGAAAGTGGTGAACTGATTACAATCAGCCGCGATTTGATTCGGCCTTTCTACGAACGTCGTTCTCAACAAACCCAATCATGGTTGGTTGACGCCTTGGATGACGAAATTCCGTTTCGGATTCATCGCAGTGGCGGGGCGTTTTTTCTGTGGCTCTGGCTCGAGGGACTGCCGATCACGTCGGCTGACCTGTACCAGCGACTCAAACGGCGCGGCGTGCTGGTTATTTCAGGGCACTACTTTTTCTTTGGCCTGGACGACAGCGATTGGCGGCACCAACAGGAATGCTTAAGGATCAGTTTTACGACTTCCGAACCGGTGCTGCGTCGTGGCATTGCGATCTTGGCCGATGAAGTCAATCGCTTGTATCGTGAGCAGTCATTATGAATCGGTACAATGCTGCGACGATTGCGACGCGATGCCTTGTCGTTTTGCTACTTGGTTTTGGATGGCAACCTGCGACTGCCGGCGGCCCCAAGCCCGGTGATCTGTATCGTGAATTTGCGGTACACAACGGTGGCGACCGCGACTGGCGGGTGACAGACAAGAACGCGGTCACGAAATTTGAACGCGCCAAGGCGCATCTTCCCAACGCCCGCATTCAGATCCGGATCGACGATTTAAAACACGCCGTCAGGGCCGAGGCGATATTGGATCGCTGGGGAGGACATCGTGGAACCGTCAACAAACGGATCCGATTTAATGACAAAGAATGGATCACGGTGCCGGAGTTGGACAATGTGCCCGCCGGAGTTCGTCCGGAGCACGTGTTCTTTCAGGACAATCCGGTTGTGGACGTGCCACTGGGCGACCTCCATGAAGGTGTCAACGTTTTTGATGCCGATTGTGATGAACGGGATGGATTCGGATGGGGCCAATGGGGTTTGTATTCAATGGTTGTCCGGGTCTATTACGACAAGGCACTCAAGGGGGACGGACATCGTATCGAAGGCCGAATCACCTGTCCGTCATCCGGCCAAACATTCGGCGACAACCCGGAAATTGGAATTTCCGCGGATGCAGCGATGGGAGTGGCAAGGATCGACGTTTTGGCGGCCTACCAAGGGTATGACGAAGACGGCGATGGCGACTTTAGCGGGTACCATGAAAGTCACTTCCAATTGATCCGTGGAGAAGCGAACGAAATTCGCGACCACGTCGGAACGTTGTGGAAGAAACCCTATCGCCTACGCTGGGACACACATTGGGTGCCGGACCAGCCGACCAGCGGCGTCGCGCTGATCGCCAGGATTCAAGACTCGCGTGGATACTGGCGTGTATCCGAAGTGGTTGACAAGCTGACGTTGGAACGGCCCGACGTCAGCGTCAGACTTTATCGCGCCCAAGCAGTGCCTGAGGATTTTGGCGTGCGCGCCGGCCAAACTAAATCATGTACATTTCAAATCCCCGAGTCTGACGCCATTGAATCGGCGACCGAAGCGATACTGCATCTGAGAACCTGGCACGGGTGGGACGGCCATCACGAACCGATTCGAATCAACGAACATGAATTGCCGGTCGATGGAAAGAATCATTTCTACGATTACGATCGACTGGAATTTCCGCCGAGCGTACTGTAACGCGGAACCAATTCATTCACCATCCACTCCGACACCGAGCACCATATGCTGGAAGTCTTATGGCCGGGTCCGGCGATCGCGGTTCGAATGCCAAAACCCAAAGTAACGATTCATACTAGCCGGTATGAAGATCGCGAGCACTTTGTCATCGAAACGCCACGAGCGGACTATTGGTTGGATAAGAAATCCGGCGGGCTCTCGCGATTGATCGATCGTGACGGAAATGATTGGATAGGTTTTAAAAAGGAACCTTGGGACAAATACCCCGATTCCGCGGCAGCCGCTTTTCGCGGACTGCCGAATCTGTTGTTTGGCGGATCGGAAAGCGGGTTCGGGCATCCAGGATGGGATCGCGCGACCAGCGAACAAGTCGGTGCACGGTCGATCCTCTCCACCAGTCTGAGTGGAAAATGGAGATTGCGTTGGACGTTTGGTGAAGCCAACCTTGAATTGGACGTCGCCACCGATGACGCGAAGCGTCGTTATTGGTTCTTATACGAAGGTCCGATTTTGGGACGCTTTGCGCCAGATTCACAATACTTCGCCACCGATTCGATGTCGCCCACACAATCACCCCATGACTACTTTGCCGGTGACCGCGTTGCCGGTCGATTTCGGTGGGCATACATGGGCGATATCACTGTTCCGCGAGTTTTGGCAATTGTTCATCGCACCGCGGATGACCAAATCGATACCTTCGCGCATCTGGGGAATTCCAAACAGGGATTAGCGTCCCCCGACGGGATGGTCGTGCTGGGGTTTGGACGCGGACCAAAAGGAATCGCACCACTGCTGAAGGGTGCTCAATCGTTTCGCATCGGCCTGTTAGAATCCGCAGGGCGTACAGATGCAGAATACCAATCAATTTGCCGACAAATAGGCGATTGGTGATGAAGTTGTTTCGGGACAGTTCCTAACATCGCGTCCACCGCTCGCATCAATAAATACCCATTCCAATCCAATCTGAATTTTTTCATGACACTCCATCCGCAGGCAAAAGCGTTTATCGAACAATTGACGCTCCAACAACGTCCTAGTTGGCAGGAGTTAGGCGTTCACGAAGCTCGCGAAGTGTTTTTGACCTTTGAACCGATGCTCGGCGAGGCTCCAGAACTGACTCGCGTCGAAGACCACGTCTTGGCAAACAGGATCCCTGCCCGTCTGTATTCAGATCAAACGGATCATTCACCGGTCGTCATGTTTTTTCATGGCGGTGGATGGGTGTTGGGCAACCTGGAAACGCACGACGCGTTGTGTCGGCGATTGGCGGTGAACTCTGGTTGCACGGTGGTGGCGGTGGATTACGGGCGTTCGCCCGAAAACACATTTCCAGGCCCTATCGATGACTGCTTTGCGGCTACAAAATATGTTGCCGAAAACGCGGACAGTCTGAAAGTCGATGCGTCGCGGATTGCGGTTGCCGGTGACAGCGCCGGCGGCCATTTGGCTGCGGCGGTTGCAATTAAAGCACGTGACGAATCGGTACCGGAAATCGCCCTACAGGTTCTGATGTATCCGGTGATCGAACCCAACTTTGATACCGTATCGTATCGTGATTTTGCAAGTGGGTTCGGATTGACCCGTGACAATATGATATGGTTCTGGGAGCAGTTTCTTGGAGGAGCGGACGCGTGCAAAGAAGCGATTCCCAGTCGAGCTTTGTCACATACAGGACTTCCGCCCGCGATTGTGATCACGGCTCAATACGATGTGCTGCGAGATGAAGGCAATCAGTATGCCAGGCAGCTTCAAAACGCCGGCGTCGACGTGACACATCGGGAACAACAGGGGATGCTGCATGCGTTTCTGCACTTCGCCGATCTTTTCGATACGGGCGTCGAAGTGGGTAGAGAACTAGCGGTCGAGATCGGTCAACGACTTAAATCCGGTCGTCCCCGTTCATGACCGCATCCTTGATGGCTTGAACGAGTCTTGCGCGGCCAAGTCTGGCAATCGCATTGGCGTCAACGCGAATGCCCATGGAGTCGGCCAAGCGAATGGCCAGGTCGACATCGCGAACGCCATGGTACTGGTTCGTGACTCCTTCGTCGGTGTAGATCGTTTGACTCTTGCGATCGAAACCCGACTCATACGCATCGGATAATTGCTCGATCCACGTTTCCGGTATCCGACGCGCGCGACAATGCTGGACGCTCCAAATGTCATCACCGGTGCACTCAGCCAAAAGCGATAGTAATCGGTGTCGAGGGATCAAATTCAGGTGGTCTCCAAAAGTTGGTCAATTTGAGCGGCAAGGATAAAATCATTTTCACTCAATCCGCCAATCGCATGGGTCGTCAGAATGATTTCCAAATGACGATAGCCTGTCAAATGCAGGTCGGGGTGGTGCTGCTGGCTCTCGGCGATTTCAGCGATCTGGTTGATTCGATCGACGGCTGCAACAAATGTTTTGCAATTCAACTTTCGGCGAATCTGATTTGCATCGCCGCTGACTTCCCAGTCCGGAGTGGCGGCAGCGAAGCTTTTGGCTTGATCAGCTGTCAGTTTCGGAACTCCTCCCTCGCAGGGGACACATTTTGAATGGGCAAGCGATTGAGCCGTCGGGGCGTCGGATTCATGCATGATGGGATGCGATTGTGGGGAAGTGTTGATTTGCTAGCGAGGCCGATCCAAAACCGGCGCCCGAGCGACTTGAGAAAAAAAGTCGATCTGGCATCGGATTCGTCAAAATACTAGTGTGCCAGACAACGGCTTTCCGCCGCCACTGATCCAGTGGAGTGGAATCCAAAAATGGGAAATTGGAAAGGCCTACTTTTCTAAATCAACACGAAGGATCGTGACGATGTCCGCAGGCGAAAAGACTCCGAAATCCGGTTTTCGAAAACGTACCAACCGTTCGCCGGTGGATGAAACCACTCCGCCGATTGAAATCTCGCTTCCCAGCGAATCACCGCACTTTTTGATCAGCCGCATGAGTGCGATCGGTGACACGATCTTAACATTGCCGGTCGCGTGTGCGCTTCGCGATCGATTCCCCCAATCTAAAATATCTTGGATCGTCGAAGAGAAATCGGCTCCCGTCGTTCGGCGACATTCGGCGGTCGACGAGTTGATCGTATTGCCGCGCGGCTGGTTCACGTCGCCGAGTCGGATTCGCGAAACCCGACGGTCGCTGAGGCAATTGCAGTGTGACATTTCGATCGATTGCCAGGGAATGACAAAGTCAAGTTTGGCCTGTTATCTCTCGGGAGCCGCACATCGAATCGGCTATGCCGGAAAGCATGCGCGCGAGTTGAGCCGTTGGTTCTCCAACGTTCAAGTCAATCCGGTCTTCCATCATCTAACCGACCGATCGTTGGAACTACTGATACCGCTCGGGATCCATTCACCCTCGGTCCGTTGGGATCTGCCTGTTGAAGGGCCTGCCCAAGCATGGGCGCGGCGTTTCCGCAGCACCATTTCCTCCAGCCGTATCGCGATTTTGAATCCAGGTGCGACCTGGCACAGCAAGCGATGGTTGCCCGAACGATTTGGTGCGACGGCTCGATACTTACATGATCGATACGGCTACACCAGCATCGCGGTATGGGGCACCCCGTTGGACCGGTCGATGGCCGCGGACATCGTGTCATCCAGCAACGGCACGGCGATCATGGCGCCTGAGACAGACCTTCAACACTTGGCGGCGATGATCGAGACGGCCGACCTGTTCATCAGCAATGATACGGGGCCGTTGCACATGGCCGTTGCCGTAGGGACCAAGACAATCGGTTTGTACGGAGCAACAAAACCAGGTGACAGCGGCCCGTACGGACAAACCGCGATCCAAGTCGCTTACGAATCCGGTTCGGCCAGACAACGCCGCGCCGCTTCGAACGCCGCGATGTGCGCGATTGGCGTGGAACATGTTTGCCAAGCGATCGACGAAATCGAACATCAACGCCAAATGTTGGTCGCCGCGTAAATCGACCACCAGCGATCTTTCCCGCCAACCTCGAACGGCATTTTTGTTTTGGTCGATCCCAGCAGCAACGACGACTCGACAACGGTTCAATCTTTGCGAGACCTGGTGGAACAGTTTGTCGCCCAGCGAGATTGGCATTCGTTTCACAATCCCAAAAACTTGGCGATGTCGCTGGGCATCGAAACCGGCGAGTTGATGGAGCACTTCCAGTGGCTGACTCTGGACGAAGCGGCTGCGGTGAAGCAGGACCCGGTGAAAAAACATGACGTCGGTGAAGAGCTGGCCGATTGTCTGGCTTACATTTTGGCACTGGCCAACGTGATGGAAATCGACGTCAGTTCCACGTTGGCAAAAAAGATGATCCGCAACGCGGAAAAGTACCCGGCGCCGTAGTGCTTCGTTTCAACTGAGAAAGAGGGTTTCGACGGTAGCGGAAGTCGTCAAGACTTTCGGCGATTGCTGACTCCACCACGAAACTCTTGACGGTTTTCCGCTACCTTCGGAATTTTCATGCGGTCATCCATGCGGCCTTGTATCGAAGCCCCAGGTTCAAGATTCGCTGTAGCAAGGCGCCGTAGTCGATACCAGCTTTTTCGGCGGATTCGGCAAAGTCTTCTCCGTATTCAATGTTCGGATTTGCGTTGGCCTCCAGAACATAGACTTCTCCGGATTCAGTCAAACGCAAATCCATTCGCGCATAGCCGCTCATATTGAGTGCTCGATAAACACGCTTACAAACCTTGACGATCTTGTCCACGGTTTCTGAATCCAGATCATCGGCCTCACGCGTCGTGATGCCATGCTTCTCCTGATACTTTCGATTCCACTTGACTTGGCTGGTAGCGATTCTCGCGGTGTCCGATGGCATTTTTCCGAAGTCCATTTCCCAGGGCGCAAAGGTTTGTAGCCGCTGATTGCCCATCACACCCATATAGATTTCACGTCCGTCGATGTATTGTTCGACGATGGCATCATCGTTGGTGTGTTCATGGACAAAAGCCACTCTCTCGACCAACTGCTCGTCGGTATTGACGATCGATGCCTGTGAGATTCCGAACGACGCGTCTTCGCTGACGGATTTTACAAACAGCGGAAATTCCAGCTTCTTGGGGCGATGCACGGTACGGCCGACGGGAAACACGGCAAACCGTGGCGTTTGAATTCGGTGGTACGTCAAAATCTTTTTGCTCAGCGCCTTGTCCTTGCTGAGCAACAGACCGCGCGGGTTGCAACCGGTATAGGGCTGCTGCATCAGTTCCAAGTAACTGATGACGGCAAAGTCGTAGGTGACCACCCCATGAAACTCTTCGAGCAACATGAACGTGATGTGCGGTTTGAACTCACCGAGCGCGTTTCGAATCGGTGCCAGATCGTCGTACACCCCGAGGGGCAATACGTCGTGTCCAATTTCGCGCAACGTGGCGCAAACATCAAACTCCGCTTTCCAAGCGTCCAGCTCTTTGTCTGTCACGCCATCAAGCGTCATCGGCGGCACGTGTCCGCTGCGGACCAGCACTAGCACACGAAGCTTGCTCACATCATTACCCGTCGATGCCCCGAGTTAAGGTAGTTACTCGTTCTGAGGGCAACCAAGATCATTGCGTCACGTTTGCAGACGTCAGTGGAAGTGCCAAGTCGCAACTCCAGTTCTCGGCAACGTTCGATCATTTCCTGTAACACCTGGTCGATCATATACGAATAGGCACCGGTCCAGTTAGCCACGACTCTGCGAATTTCACCTCGCCACTGGGACAACAGTGCGGCGGCGGTGGGATTACGACGGTGACTCCGGTCGCAGGAGAAAAGCTTGCGAAGATCTTTGTCGAAGACGTTCGGATAATTCATACCGTAGTGCTCGCGTTTGCGCTGATAATGTGTGCGGAGCGTCCGGCGAATACTGGAAAGGGGTT
>JAGQPO010000171.1 GCA_020426665.1 Planctomycetales bacterium | reverse complement strand
TCAGACGCTTTGATCGCGGAGCGATCAGCGACTTAAACGCGGCCGCGGCGGTCGGCGCCGATGACCGATGCAGATCCCTTTTCGATCGACTGGGGTGCAACCAGGTAAAACGGTTGATCAGTCACGATTTCGCGACCGTCGGACAAGAACACTCGCATTCGCACACACCATCGCAATCGAATCAATCGACCGTGGTAGCTGAGTGGTGTGGCGGGCAATGTACAGGTCAACGATTGGGCGTCGGCCAACCCGGAGCGACGGATTTGGTCCGATTCGAATCGGGCGAAATGGTGGACATGCAAATCCATGTCGCCCTTGCCCTCGGTGTACCACAGCACCGATACCTCGATCGCCGTCACCGAGTCCATCTTGACACGGGACACTCGCCAAGTCGCGGTCAATTGGCGTCCGCCTTCGTACGTGCCGTCCTCGCGGCAAAGGGTCACACTCATCGCGGGTTGCGCTTCGGCGGCAAGCCCGGTGGATGGACGACGACGGGAAAGTTTCGGCAGAACGATGGCCACGGACGGGCTTCTCCAGAGACAATCACTTTCCATCGAACCGCGTTGTGCGATCCGACAAATGAGTGCATCACGTTAGACGGCATGTCAATCGTGAATTGTTGTTCCCAAGGTGCCTGTGGGTCAACTCGAACATCACGTTCTGCACACAATTCTTGGGCGAAAACTTCATATCGGTCAACTCGGACATCTGTCCCCTGACGATACACCGTCTCTTCCTCGCACGCCACGCGTACACGCAGCCGACGCAGACGCAGCCGACCCGATTGGGAAACAAACAGGCGATATTTCCGGCCTGGGTAAAGCGGATGGTCACTGATTTCCACAATCGTTGGACCGATACCCGCCGATCGACGCAACTGCGCCAGGAAATATCGAAACGACCAATATCCCACCGCGCCAAATGGGATCAACAAGCCTGTAAGAATGTATCGTGGGCTGGAATACCAGAACCCCAACACGACGACGGCCAACAAAACAAACCAAACCGAATTCCAAAGTAACGCCAACATTGCCGGCCCGACCAATTCGTTGCCGGATGATTTTTCAGCCGCCAATCGATAGGTCAAACGTTCGCCGGGGCTGTCCGTCAGAGTGTCTCCACGCGGAACGGAAGGCATTTTCTCGCCGACATCGCCCGATGGCACAATCAACTCGATCGCCGAAGCCCGGCTTGCCAGCGCAGAACGACGCTCGCTGCTGGCCCCCACGCGAATCAGCCGATACGCCAGACCGCCGACCCCGGAGCCGATGGCCGCGAGTCCCAACACGCCAAAAATCCAACTGGCCAGCCCGCCGCCTTCTATCTCAGGCGGCGTGACAACCTCTGGTTGGATCTTCGTTAACTCTTTTAATGACGCCAGCCGGTCCCACCACGACAGCTCGCTGATCAAGACCAGCGACAACACGAACACTCCGACCAAGAACACGCCACTATAGAAAGCGGTTTCCCAAAGCAGGCTGCGGAGTTCCGTGCCAATGAACCGCTTTCCCCGTTTCTTGCTCCAGGGGCGAGGAAAGCGTGCCATATCAACGTGGTTGCTGTGGCCGACGACTCGGGCGATAGAATCCAAGCTCCTCCAGCGCCGCGTAAACTTCGCCGAGAGTCTTCTCGCCAAAATTGTTGATCGCCAGCAATCGCTTCGGAGTTGCGCCCAATAGATCTCGAACCGTCAAGATCCCGGTTTCCTCAAGACAGTTCGTTGTCCGAACCGAAAGTCCCATCTCTGCAATGCTCAGATCCAAGCATTCTTTGCGCTTGCGAGCTTCTTCATCAGCGCGGCTCAGGGGAATTCGCGTGCTCATTCCAAACTCCTTTTGGTCTGCAAAAACTGTGGGTGACGACAACGGCCGAGAGCGTAAGCGATGGACCGAACAATGGCAAAGAGTTCGGACCAAAAATTCAGTCTTTTGTGGAAATCCACTTTTGCTATCAATTAGCCTTTCAATTGATCCTTCATCGAAACCCGTGCCGCATCAAGGGCCTCGGGAAGTTTCTCCGGATCTTTGCCACCGGCTTGGGCCATGTCGGGACGACCGCCACCGCCACCGCCAACCATCTTCGCGGCGGCACCGACCCATTGCCCGGCTTTCAATCCTTTGTCCACCAATGAGTGACTGAGTCCGCCGACCAACACCACCTTGTCTCCCTGGACGGTACCGAGCAACACGGCGGATCCGCCGCTGGATTTTTTGCGGATCTGATCAATCCACCCGCGCATGACGTTGGGGTTCGCACCGGGCACCTCGGCGACAACCACCAAGTCGTCGCCGATCTTTTCACCTTGGCTGATCAAATCGTCGGCGGTGATCTTCCCGCCGGCAGTTGCCGTTTTCAATTGCAGGATCAGGTTGGCCCGGTCAGCGACCATCGCCTGAACTCGTCCCAGGACGTCGTCTTGCGAGACGTTCAAACGCCGCGTGATCTCGCGAACACAGGATCGAACCCGCGTGTAATCGCTGACATCAGCAGAGGCAGAATCTTTGGCGACCACGAACGCATCACTATGCTCAGCGGGTTTGCCGCTGGTCAATTCTTTTTTCAACTGGCGAATCTCGTCGGCCAATTGCTCGATCGCTCCGCCGGCGTGCGCCGTGTCGGATCCTAAAATGGATGCGATCTCCGAAAGCAGTGACTGGGTCTGCCCGCGATGTTGCTCGGCGCGCGCTCCGGTCAGCGCAACGATTCGACGAGTTCCGGCGGACACGCTTTCTTCGGCCAGCAATTCAAACGTTTCGACGTTACCGGTATTGGTCACGTGAGTTCCGGCGCACAGTTCTTTGCTGAAATCGCCGATTGAAACCATACGAACCGGGTCCGGGTATTTTTCGCCGAACAACATCATCGCACCGGCGGCACGCGCCTCGGTCAACGGGACGGTCTTCCAAGAGACGGCGGCTTTTTCGGCAATTCGCCTCACGACGTCGTTTTCGATTTTGGCCAACACGTCGTCGGGGATCGGTTTTTGGTTGGTAAAGTCGAACCGCAACCGATCCTCTTCGACCTTGCTGCCCTGTTGTTGCGCATGGTCACCGACGTTGGTGTGCAGGGCATGATGCAGTAGGTGAGTCGCCGAGTGGGCGCGCGCGAGTGAGTCGCGTCGAAGGGTATCAACAACGGCGGTGCAGCTTGCCCCCTCCTTGATTTCGCCTTTCACCAGTTTTCCGTGATGGACGATCAACCCGCCGTGCTTTTGCGTGTCCAACACCTTGAACAGAAAGTCATCGGACGAGATCACACCGGTATCACCGATTTGGCCACCGGATTCACCGTAAAAGGGAGATTGATTGAGCACAAGGCGAAGTTCCGCGTCGCCCGGGCGGCTGAGCTGAGACAACAATTGTCCCTCGTCGTCTTTGCTCTTGCCGTCGCCGGTGATGATACCTTTGACGACCGCGTCGGACTCGGTGGTGTCGTACCCGGTAAAGGGGGTTTCGCGAAGTGCTTCTTTGAGCGTTTCAAGTGGCCCGGTTTGAAATAGCCGGTTCTGTTCGCCTCTGCTGACGTCGGCATGCTCGTCCATGGCTTTTTGATAACCCGGCCAATCGAACGTAAAGTTTTTTTCCGCGGCCAGAGTTTGCAACAATTCCGGCGGCACGCCGTAGGTCGTGTTCATCTCTGCGGCTTCTTTGCCGGGAACCATGACGGCAGATTCTTCTTGCATTTCCTCGAACAGTTGGCCGATCCGTTTCATGCCTCCGTCGATCGTACCGAAGAACGCATTTTCCTCTGCTTCGATCACTTCGCTGACGCGCTGGATCGTTTCTTGCAGTTCGGGGTACACGGACTTTGCCGAATCGGCAACGGCGGAAACCAATTTGTGCAAAAACGGATCGCGAAGATCCATTTGATAGCCGTCCAGGACCGCGCGGCGAATCAGGCGGCGGACGACGTATTTTGCTTTGTCGCGTCCGGGATAGACGTTTTCGTGAATCGCAAACGTACATGCCCGAGCGTGGTCGGTGATGCGGCGCAAACGTCGTCCGTTTTCGCTGTCCATTTCATAATGCACACCGACAACATCGGCGGCGGCGTCGACGATCGGACGCAGCGTGTCGATGTGAAAGTTCGTCGGCACTCCCTGTAGAACGCTGGCGGTTCGTTCCAGCCCCATACCGGTGTCAATGTTCTGGCTTGGCAGCGGTTTCAGGTTGTCCGGCGGTTCACCGACGCGATTAAATTGTGTGAACACCAGGTTCCAGATTTCAACATCGCTGCCGTCATCCAGGTGGTAATAGATTTCGCTGCATGGCCCGCAAACCCCATCGGGCCCCTCGCTGGGAGCCGATGCGGGCCAAAAGTTTTCGTCCTCGTCCATCCGAACGATTCGATCGTCGGGCAGTCCGACGGATTCTTTCCAGATTCCGTATGCCTCGTCGTCATCTTTGTAAACGGTCACCGACAGCCGTGCCGGATCGATTCCCAGCCACTTTTTTTCGGTCAAGAATTCCCACGCCCACGCGATCGCTTCCTTTTTGAAGTAGTCGCCGAACGAAAAGTTGCCCAGCATTTCAAAGAACGTGTGGTGGAACGCCGTCCGGCCGACGTTATCGATGTCGCCGGTCCGCAAACACTTTTGGCAAGTCGTCGCCCGCGTGAACTCCAGTTTGACTTTGCCCAAAAAGTGATCTTTGAACTGGTTCATGCCGGCAGGCGTGAACAGAACCGATGGGTCCCAGGTGGGCACAAGGACGTCGCTGTCTTTGCGGACACAGCCCTTGGTTTCAAAGAATTCGAGGTACTTTTCGCGGAGTTCGTCGGTTTTCATGGATCCAAGCACAGTGTTAGATAGGGGTGCAGATCCGCCGATGATATCGGATGACTTTGATTTCTCGTAGACGGAGCGCGGGCCTTTTGAAACAACCTGCCCGACGGCGGTGGGAAACCTCCGTGGGCGGTACGGTAGGCCACGCAGTGAAGACAGGCTTCCAAGCGCGACCGCTTTACAGTTTTTCGGCCGGGGTGGGCACGTTGGCGATTCGCAACAACAACACGGTTTGCTGTTCCATTTGGTCGACGTTTTTGCCGCCCAGCATCGCTTTTCCCAATCCCTTTCGCTGCGACGTTTCGGCAACAACGAACAAGTCGCCTTCGCCGCCGGGCAATTCCAGTTCCATCGAATCCAGTGACCACGATTGGCGGCGAACGTCGATCCGCAACGCCGCGTCGCCCTGGACCCAATCCTGTTGCATGTCACCGTATTGAATTTCGGGACGAATCCTCAGCCGAATTTCCGCGGACGACTGCCCCGCCTGGGGCGTCACGGCAAACAAGAACTGGGGATCGCGTAACGTGCGGCCGATCGGTTGGGGATCGTCGTGAACCATGATCACGTGGTCACCATGGATCGGCAAACGAACCGGCAATTCATAGCGTTTACCCAATCGCATCGGAATCGTTTTGGTGCCCTCGCTTTGGTGGCTGGAGATTGATGCGGAACTAAGAAATTGTTCGACGACGCCATCGGAAGCATTCGATCCAAGCGATTCCAGTTTTCCCAGCAGCCGTTCTTCGTGCGTCGCTTTGCCGATCCTCAGTCCATTGTTTTGCAGCACCACTCGGGTCTCCGACGGCAGTACCGTTTCGTCAACCCATTGCCACATGGATTGCAATTGATCGGGGTCCGACGGATCAAACCGAATCTGGATAAATCGCGTTTCAAGCTCGATCGATCGGGCGACTTTCCGCAGCGGTAGATGGGCGATTCGATCCGCGCGTCCTGAATCGCCACGCTGGTCCCACTTGGCCCAGGAAGAGCATCCGCCCAGCACGACTGCGACAACCAACACGGCTACGGAGCTACCGACGATTGGCAACGGTTTTTGATTGGTAGGCGATGATAGTGGCATTGACTTGGTAATGATTTGGATGGTTTGCCAACCGTTCGGTGCGCGGGTACGGCGACTGCCAACAACGTTTCACGCTGATGGAGGTACGAATTTCCTGGGAATGATGTCAAGTCGGGCCGAATAAATATTCCTCTTTTCGTGAAACACGACTTTCACTAAAGTTCGCCGATCCCGCATCCCAGTTGTTTGAAACCCGCTGACGCCGAAACGAATTTCCGCGCGTCCATCGAACCAACTGAAAACGAATTGCTGCAGTGGCCAAGGAGGAGCCCGACCATGTTGTTGGACCGGATCGACATTGATAATCATGGCCCCCTGACTCGTGTCGAGTTGGGGCCGTTCTCGGAATACCTGAATGTTGTTTGCACTCCAGAGGGTTCCGGCAAAACGGCAATTGCACGCTTCGTTCGTGATTCGCTGATCCGACGCGAGTACCCGCTGGGAATGATGAGTTCCTCCGCCGGCCGAGTCGTTTGGGCCGACCGCAACGGAAAAATCCATTGCCGCCGCGAACATGACGGTACCGCCAGCGGTCGCCGCACCATCGAATTCGAATCGCGTGGTGACTGCACCCATCGATTTGATTGGCTGCACGGCAGTTGGATCGACGGTGCCGGCGAATCAACCGACGCCTCACGCGCCCTGGAATCGATCCGAATCCCGGAATCAATTGTCGACGGTATCGTCACTGATACGGCTGTGATCAGTGTCTCGCGTGTCATCCAAGCCTGCTTGGGCAGCGGACTGGGGGACCCGTCGCTGCTGGCGGGATTGCCGCGAAATCGATCCAACGTCAGTGGTCTTTCACCGGCCGACCCGACCGATCAAGAGTCGTCGCGCCGCGCCGTCCGTGACGAACTGGCACGCATCGAAGCTGAACTTGCCGGTCACGAGCACGACCTTGCCGGGACCGCCAATGCATACGCGACTTCGTCGACCCAGGAATTCCGTCGCGAACAACTGCGTGCCCGATTGGCGACGTTGCATTCGATTCAAAACCAGACCTATCACGGTCGCTTCGAAACGTTGCCGACCGGTGTCTACGGAGCCCACGGATTCGATCCGACGTCAAACATCGAATTCAATCAGCTTCATGATCGGATTTGGCAATTGCGTGTACGGCACAGCGAACTCTCTCGCTGGTTGTCGCACCTGCAAACCGATCGCAATCGGATTCGCTACACCGCGCCGATCACAGCGGCACCGTATGCCAGTGCGTCGTCGGTATTGCATCACTCGGCATTGCAACGGGCCGAAGGATTGATGTTGCGTCAATCGTCGGCGATCGAAGTCGATGCGGAACTGCGCCGACGATTGCTGGATGTTGATGCCCAAATCATTCGCTGGCGTCGTGTGATCGCCGAGTTATCCAGTCTGCGAGAAGCGATTTTTGCCGAATCCAATCGGTCCGTCTTGGAACAGTTGTATCATCGGTCAGGTGCGTTACCGCTGACCGAACAGGTTCTTCGTCGAGAACGGATGAACCATTTCTTGACGTCGCTGGATTATTACACGTCACACCCATCGTCGGTCGCCCCCTGGGATGCATTCGCGACGACTTCGTCACTATCACGCTGGCCCGACGAGATCGATTTGCGAATCGAAGCGATCCTGCGACAGATCGATTGGCTGTCGGCGCACTATGATCGACCACACGCCGCGGTACCGTTGTGGTATCGCGACCTGCCCTATACGCCGACCTATTATGGATCTCACCTAGACGGTGCTGCTCGACAATACAGCGGAGACATATCACTGGTCCGCTCGTTGCATGCCATTCGGGAAGACCTTCAGAATGTTCGTCGACGTGGGTTTCAAATCAACGCCCGCCGCGAGCACGAATTGGATGAACTGCGGCGAAGTGAACAGTGGGTCGTCGCGACCATCCAGCGGTTATTGGCCCATCGTGATGGTCTGGTTCGCGATCGACAACTCGCCGAGCGGGTTCGATACCCCTCGTGGATGGACGAAGCGTACCATCAACAACAATGGTCCGCTTGGTATATCGACCATCTGGACGGCGAAGTTATTTCACGCTCGAAAGAACTGGACCAAGTCACTGGCGAACTGGAACGTTGTCTCGCCCGGGCGGCGCAGCTGCGCCGACAAACACACCGGCATACGGCACAGCTGCATCCGGCGGTCGATCACGTCGCGATTGAGTCGGAGATCAATGCCATCGTCGCGGAATTGCGCTACCTTGATCAAACGATCCCCGCGCCAATCGGCGATCTGCCGCGCGTCAGTTGGTTGAAAAAACGTCGCGCCGAATTGATCGAAAAACTGGGTGTTCCACAAACCAACGTATGCTCGCTGAATCCTCTGGCCGATGAAGCCAGTCAATGGCTGGTGCGATTGTCCGGTCAGCGATTGCGTCGAGTGGATTGGAATCCGGCGGACTTCACGACCGCGCCGAAACAAATCGCTGCGGCCCATCAACACGGCTTTGCAAAGATAGACGGGCGAGAGGAAGCGAATTGCCCGGCCGTCGATCGCGCACTTGCGGCACTCGCAG
>JAGQPO010000170.1 GCA_020426665.1 Planctomycetales bacterium | reverse complement strand
CGCCGCCTCCAGCGCCAACCGCCTGGTCGCGTGTCATCCCCTGGGGAAGGGTTGTTCGAGACCGACGCATCTGGGAAGCAAACCAGATGCCAATCGCCACCAAGACATTCTGGTTTTAAACACTACAATCAGGGCGTCTCGGATGGGTTATCGTTTTTGATTCGATAAAAAGCGGTCAAGCCAGATGAACCGATTTCTCGCGGGCCACGCCCAACGGTCCACCGTTACAGAATCCATTGACAGGATCGGAGTGCTTTGAATTTTCGACTACTCAGCCGTGTGCTCGGCATCATCTGTCTGCTGATCGGCGGATCAATGAGTTTCAGTTTGCCGTTTGCGTTCCCGTTGCTGGCTAACCGAACCCATTTGCCGGCGGCCGAGGCAATCGAAAGCGACGGCATTCGTGGATTGGTGTTCAGCATGGCCATCAGCATGTTGGTGGGAGGCGTTCTGATGGTTTGTGGACGCGGCAGCCGACGGTCGCAGCTGTTTCGAAAGGAAGCCATGGCAATTGTCGGTCTCAGCTGGGTGCTGGCAACGGTCCTTGGGGCGCTTCCGTACTATTTGGGCGGAACCGAAATTGCCGCGAATCAACCGATCACGTTTATCGAAGCAATGTTTGAATCTCAGTCCGGTTTCAGCACCACCGGTGCGACCGTTCTGACAGACCTTGAAAACCCGACTTCGGTTGAACATTGCATTCTGTTCTGGCGCAGTTGGACTCACTTTCTGGGCGGGCTGGGAATCGTGGTCTTGTTCGTTGCCATTCTTGGGCAAGGATCGGCCGGCAAGGCGATGGTGCGTGCGGAGATGCCGGGTCCCAGTAAAGAAGGCAGTATGCCGCGCATGCAACACACCGCATTGGTATTTGCCGGAATCTACTGTGGGTTGAATCTGATCCTGACAATCATTTATATGATCGAGGGGATGACGTTGTTTGATGCACTCTGTCACGCCTTTGGCACAATGGCAACCGGAGGGTTCAGCACGTACAACCGATCGCTGGGCGGATTCGACAGTCCGCTGATCGAATACACAACGATCGTCTTCATGATCCTGGCCGGTACCAATTTTACCCTCCTGTATCTGACGCTTAGCGGTGGATTGAAACGACTGTTCGGTGACGTCGAATTTCAAACCTTTGTCGGAATCATCGTGGGTCTGACGGCCTGTATCGTGTTTTTTGGAATGCGCGCAGGCGACGTCGGTTTTGAAACCGTCGGTCAAGGCTTACGCAATGGGCTGTTCCAGGTCGTCTCGGTCATGACCACGACGGGATACGGCACCGCGGACTTTGACCGGTGGAACAACTTTGCTCGTGGCAGTTTGTTGGTGTTGATGTTTATCGGTGGATGCGCCGGCAGCACGGGAGGCGGAATGAAAGTCATCCGCCACGTGTTGTTCTACAAAATCTTGAGCCGTGAGATCGAACTTTCCTATCGCCCGCGGGTCGTGCGGCTGATTCGAATCGGTGGTACCACCGCGGATGACCCGGCGATGCTGCGAGGCATCATGGTCTATTTTTGTTTGATCCTCGGCATTTTTGTCGCTTCGTGGATGTTGTTGGTGACGTTCGAACCCAGTTCAACATGGGGTTACACGGCCGACTCCAAGGTCGCGGTGGAAGACAGCACGCTGGACGAAAAACTGCTCGACTGTGCAAGCGCCGTCGCAGCAACATTGAACAACATCGGCCCGGGATTGGGAGTGGTCGGGGCAACCCAAAACTATGCCGGGTTCAGTCAAGGTGCAAAGTTCTTGTTTGTCTGGTTGATGTTGCTCGGTCGTGTCGAAGTATTCAGTGTCCTGGTATTGATCTTCCCAACCTTCTGGCGACGCAATTGACGTGCGGACCAAGGCAATTTCAAAATTGTCGCCGGACACTCCGTGGCCGGCTTCTCCGACCTCGCAGCGCTCGGCGACAAACGACGAAGATTTTGAAAATGCTCAAAAGCGGGCGATACAATCTATTCAGCTGCAATCAACTCCTTGGGAAACTCGTCTGGCCAGTCTCCCGTCAACCGCATCGAACGAATTCGAAGGTCCCGTTTTTCGTAGCGATTGACGCCAGGCCTCTCATAACCTTTCACCGGAATCTCGATCATCGGTCTGTCGTTCAAGAGAATCGAAACGACGTCGCCGTATCGTTTCATCAGCAACGAATTCCATGTTGATTCCTTCGGCACGTTGTCCGCGGCAATCATTTCATATGGCGGATTCATCGAAGCTGCGGGCACAAAACCGACCGACGCCAGGTCTTGACTGGCGGCGATCCAATCAGGTTGGGCACCTTGGGGTCCAAGCTTCAACACCAATCGCCCGATCGACGGCGCGAATTCGACCTTTCCTGTTTCCCAATAGAATTCGATGTGAATCGATTCGCCATCTTGCAACGGTCTGACGTACTGGATCTGCGCGTCCGGATCTCGCGTTCGACTTGTTGACGGTTGACCCTTGTAGTGCAGTTCGCCGTCGATCACGCTCCATCGCCCGACCAACGGCCCGTTTGCCAGTTCTTTTTCCAGGTCCGCGCGAAATTTCAGGATGCCGTCGCGATTCTGCTTCGGACCGATCGGCAACAACATTTTTGTCGGTGCATTGCCGCGCGTCAGCACGCCCCAGCCTCGCATCGTCGGGTCAATCAAATTGACTTCGTCCGGGATCTGGGGGCTTCCCGTAAAGCGCACGTCGCGAAATTGTGTCGTTCGATCTTTGCGATGATAGATCGTCACAAACGGAAACGATGCCGTCACGGTGTCCGATACATAAGACTGACCGTTACACAGTGCCTGGACCGATTCGGGGGTCACCGAAACGGATTCTTCGTTGATTTTAGACTGTTGGATCGATGGAACATTGAAATCGACGCTTCCCCGGTTTCCCATGCCCAGGAGTTGTGCGGTTTGTTGCCATCCGTTGGCCTGATAAATCACGCCACCGTAGGAAACGTCGGCTTCACCCCATCCGCCGTCTTGAATTTTTGCGCTAAACGTAAACGACCCCGCCACGGGATACTTGAACATCAAATGCGATTGTTCGTATCCGCTGGTTCCGCTGATCCAGCCCTGGCCGTTAACCTTGTACAGAGGTTCCAGCAATTCGTTGTCACCTCGATAGCGTGCGGAGATTGGAACAACGATGAAATGTTCTATAGGCGAGGCGGATGTCCCATTTGCGGCACGACCGAGCCCCATTTTTGCTGTAGCACGGGCGACAGCGGAAACCAAGTGGTTCCGCATCCCGCGAACCGCATACGCTTTCAAATGCCGCATCATCAGTGCAGCATCGCTGCGTGGTAAGCCGGCTTCAAACGCGCGAATGACCAAGTGGGCTTCCAAACTGGGGAAAGGAAGCGTATCGTCGTTTTTCGTTGGCAGATTCTCGGCCAGTCGTTCACCTACCGCGGCCAGAGTTGGACGAATCGCAGACAAAACGGCTGAGGCATCCTTGTTCGCCTCTTTTGCGTCGGTCAATTGCAGCAGCGCCAATGCCATGTCGGCTTGATCACCCGTCACCTTTCGCTGCGATTCAAGTTTCTCTCGGACGGATTGAACATTACCGGTCGCCACGGCTGCGTCACACAACATCAACAACGAATTGACAACCGGATAGTGATTGCTGCTGATTGGCAAATTGACGACGGCATCAAGCGTCGGGTGTTGTCGATGCACCATTGGAGGCGGTACTTCGTAGCTGACCAGTCCCTCGAAATACGAAAGCGGCTGATCACCGGTGCGACCAAAAGTCAATTGCCGCAACAATTCGAAACGTTTGTTCGTCGGCAGCTGTGAAATCGCCAAACAGGCCTGAGGTTCAAACCGACTGGAATAATCCCTCTCCGCGCCGGCGGGCGTCGAGATCGCTTGGCGAAGCACTTGATCCATTCGCGCAACCAGACCGTCGTCCAGGAGTTTGATGATCAACGATTCCAAACCTTGACGTTGATATTGTTTTAGATTGATTCCGCTGGGATAGGTGCGAGATTGGAGTGCGTTCAACTCGGACTTGATATAGTCGTCGATGGTTTCCGAATCGCCCGACAGCTTTGCAAACGAAAGATGCTGTTCGGAGATCCGCCGCCGGATCTCTCGATGGCGATTGGCGGTATAGCTGTCCGAGTTGATCAAGGCCTCGGTTCGATTCAATAACGCGGCGACTTTGTCGGAAATCTCATCGATTGCCGGCTCGTTGCTGTCGGCTTTATCCGTCAAATCATTCGATTCAATGATCGGCCAGATCGCATACAGGACCAAATTGACCACTTCCGACTTTTTTTGCGACTCGCTTGCCATTTGACTGGTAATCGACGTCACGGCGCCGGGAGCGTCAACCAATTTGCCACGCGCCGGCAGGCGGCTGTCGATTGATTTTGTAAAGTGCCCAAGTGATTCGTTGATGCGGCGGAACTCGCCTTGCGCAAGTGCAACCTGGACCATCGCAATTGCCAGTTCAGGGTCGTTGCCGCCGGATTCGAATCTTTCCAGTAGCGTTTCATAGACCTGGGAGGATCGGCCACACCGTGCGGCAGATTTTGCAAGTGCCGTCGATGCCGACACAACGACAAAGTTTTCGTCAGAAGAGAACCTGTCGTACGACGTCGTCGCAATCGGTTTTGCGTAACTGTACACCGGACCCGATCGAACATCGGAGACAAGGATCGCCAGATAGGCATCGGTGATTCGCGACAGGGTCTCCTCGTCCGCCTTTTTGACGTCCGTTTTCTGGGCGTCGCTTGCCGGCGGAGTTGACTTTGTAAAACTGAGATCAACCCCGGCGCCCGCCGACAATGCATCCGTGATTTCAATCACCGATGTCGTCAGTTGTTCGAACGCGTCCGACTCGTTCGACTGGGTGCTTGAAGAACGATTCGTCGACGTGTTGACTGCGAACGCATCGCCGCCACCACCAGAAATCTGGCGCAGCGGAGGACCATGTTGCAGCGCCAATTTCA
>JAGQPO010000169.1 GCA_020426665.1 Planctomycetales bacterium | reverse complement strand
CCCTTCGTGTTGGATTGCCACACCGGAGCCTACACGAATCGCCGCTGGAGATACTTTCAATGGCTGCAGCACTTTTTGGGTCGGCAGGCCGCCGCGAATATCGTCACAAATGACCACCTAAAAGAACTCGTCGAGGAAAATGGAGGCACTGCTGTAATTGTCCGTGACGTACCAGTGATCTTTGAATTCATGTCGGAGTATCCTTTGTCAGACGGTTTCAACGTCGCAGCCGTCTGTTCGTTTAACTACGACGAGCCGATCGCAGCAATGTTCGAAGCGGCTGCGCAACTCTCTGACACGAATTTTTACTTCACCGGCAACCCGAAGCATCTTTCCCCTGAAATATCTGAACTGCGGCCTGGCAATGTCCAATTGACTGGCTTTTTGTCCGACAGTGATTACGGGAGCTTGCTGAATCAAGCCGACGTTGTCTTAACATTGACAACACAAAACCACACGATGTTACGTGGTGCGTGGGAATCAATCTATCAATGCACGCCGGTGATCGTTTCCGATTGGGACATTCTCAGAACCGCATTCGACGATGGAGCCGTTCACGTCGATAACACGACGGAGTCGATCGTCAACGCGATCCGGTTCGTCCAGGCCAACGTCGATGAATTACGCGAAGGTGCGTCGAAGGCAAGGCGGCGACGAATCGACCATTGGCAGGAAGTCAAAAGTCTGTTGATCGAAAAGACACGTTAACGATTACATCCGGCGTCAAGTTCATCATTCTGGGCACGCCGACCATATGTCGAACCGATCATCTATCTAGTTTTCGCTAACAGAGTCGTACCATGGAATACACTCAACATCGGCTCGACCAAACACGAAGGATTTATTCTTCTATCGACGGAACCCTTCGAGTACGAGATGGCACTCCGATTCCGCGACCGCGTCCCACAAAAGAGTCCATCAATCCGCAGGCGCTTGCCACTTTGCTGTATTCCGGGACGGTGCTGCCGCCGGAAACTATTTTTCGCGCCTTTTATAGCGTCGGCCCTGGCGGAACGCTTTCAGTCGACGAAAACGAACCCCGGTATCGAGAGCCCGGTGAACTTTTTGAAGACGCCCCCGATCCAACGGAATTGCTGGACCCGATCACCTGTTTGGCGGAGGCGATGGATGCATCCGACGTTGATCTTTCTCAGTGCAAGTTATTGCTGAGCGAAGGAAAAGATTCCACGGGAATCGCAATCGCTTTGGCCGAACTCGGATTGAAAGTTGACTGTGTCACGTTTGCAAACTCGGATTCGAATGTTGAACTAGTGACCGAAGTGGCCCACCGATTTGGTCATCGGTTGGAGATCATTCGATATCAAGACCTAACAATTCCAACTCGCAATCTGGAAACGCTCGCCAGTGTATTCGAACCGACGGTCGACCAGGCGTTCCTTTCGTACTTGCTGTTGTCGGCAAAAGTGTTTGAGGGCACCATCATCATCGACGGGATGGGTAATGATTTCTACATGGGGCACTTGCCGACCAAACAACAGTTTAAGGCGACAAAGTACTGTGACATTGTGAGCAAGTTCCTGCCCCGTCGATTGAGAGAGAGTTTGAAGGGGAAGTTGTTTCGCAATCGCGAATACTGTGGCATTCCGCTGCGGACATTTAGTGAGTGCCAGGGATTGTACAACGGATTTGACCGTGGCGTTTTGCGAAAGGAGATTGCTGAACCACGGACACTGGATGAACTGGACAAGACTTGGAAGAAATTCGGTTTTCAAAAGGGACGCGCTTTATCCCGCGGTCGTTACCTGGATACGTATAGCTTTTGTGGCAAGTCAATTGCCCTTGCCGAGATGGCGTCTGCGAAAGTTTATTTCCCTTGGGCAGACGCAAGGATCGCCCAACGTTTCGAAGGCTTGTCGCCAGAGGCGAAGTACGAGTGGCCAACCGTCAATAAATTGCCTCTGCGGAAGGCCATCAATCAACGCTTCGATTATCAGCAGCCGAAAGTCGGATTTCGTGCGCCGATTGATGGAATCCTGCAATCAAACCGTCAGACGTTCGAAAGGGCGGTCAAGGAATCCCGTTTGATACCCGATCGATTGAAGCACGAGGTCTATAACCCTGCACCTTACAAAAACCGTTCCGTCGCTTGTTTGCTGGTGGCGCTTTGGGAACGCTATTCCGTTGACGCCTGAATAATCGTCAATGGTGGCGTGACAGAGTCGACAAAACGCGATCGCTACGACTTTTATCAGACCAGCTTGGACCGCGACATTGACACAATTAACATGAATCAAAGATCAGATTTCCCCGTGGAGCGATTACAGTGACTCGAGTGGCAGTTTTTGGAATGGGCTACGTCGGCTGTGTCAGTGCCGCTTGCCTCAGTCGTGACGGACATTCCGTCATCGGAGTTGACATCGACGCGGGTAAAGTTGAGTCGATCGGGCTCGGGCAATCCCCGATCTTCGAGCCCGGTCTGGGAGATCTGCTGAAACAACAGGTCAGCGGGGGCGGGTTGCGTGCAACGACCAACGTCGCTCAAGCGGTTGCGGAGTCGGATGTGGCGATGATCGCCGTCGGGACCCCCTCTGAACAAGACGGGATGGTCTCGCTCAAGGCGGTCCGCGCGGTTCTTACATCGATTGGCGAAACACTGGCCGGGCAACCATCTCGCGATTACACGATTGTCCTCCGGTCAACCTTGCTTCCAGGCATCCTGGAGGACCAGTTGATACCCTGTTTGGAGTCAACAGGCTGTGCGTTAGGGTCCCATGTCCGAGTTTGTAATAACCCGGAGTTCTTACGAGAAACGACGGCCATCAAAGATTATGACCGGCCGCCATTTATCGTCGTCGGCTGTATGGAACCGGCGGACGCCGACGCCGTTATCGATCTCTACGCCGGGCTTCCCGGTGAACGGGTCATCACGGATTGTCGGACTGCGGCAATGGTGAAATACGTTTGCAACGCATTTCATGCTGCAAAAGTCGTATTCGCCAATGAGGTCGGATCAATCGCTCGGTCCCTGGGCGCCGATGGTCAAGAAGTGATGAGAATTGCCTGCAAAGACAATCAATTAAATATCTCGCCTGCTTACCTGCGGCCCGGCTTTGCGTTTGGCGGATCTTGTCTACCAAAAGATGTCCGAGCTCTATGTCGCTTTGCTCAATCTGAAGCGTTGGAGACACAGCTTCTTACCTCGCTTCTTGCGTCAAACGATTCACACATTCGTAGAGCGCTGCAGGCTGTAAAGAATCGAGGGCATCGAAAAATCGGGCTCGTCGGGCTGAGCTTCAAAGCAGGAACTGACGATTTGCGTGAGAGTCCTCTGGTGACATTCGCGGAAACGATGCTTGGCCAGGGTTATGATATTAGAATTTATGATCCAGGTGTACGAGTCGCGAAACTGGTCGGGACGAATCTCGCATACGTTGATACCCACCTACCCCACTTGGCCGCACTTTTGGTTGACGACTTCGAAGCATTGTGCTCGCATGCCGAGTTTCTGGTGTTAGGATCAAACGTTGCCGATGAAGTTGCGATCCCTAGCAAGTTCGAGGATCAAACGTTCGATTTGCGACGAGACTTGGTCGTCCCCGCCGAAACACCCGTTTCGCAATGACGTGGACAGAGATGGTCATGGTGGAAAGTCCAGGGTGAGTGAACATCGTCAAAAGGTGTTGGTATTAGGTTCCGATAATCGCGCATTTTTGGCGGTCGTACGGTCCCTGGGACGGCGAGGCATCGACGTCCATGTAGCATGGTGTGCGCGCGATAGTACGGCCATCTGCTCAAAATACGTCGGCACCGTTCACCAGTTGTCGCGACCGCCGTCGAATGATTGGAAGTCCGAACTGAAAGAACTGATCAATCGGGAACGTTATGATCTCGTTATTCCCTGTAACGACCCCAGCATTCTGCCGCTGCACGGTGAGCGTGAGTATTTCAAAGGGCTGCCGATTTATTTGATCGATGAAGCCATCTTCGATACGGTCATGGACAAGGCGGCGGTGAATCTCATCGCGGCACAAATTGGAATCCGACTTCCACGTGAGACGGTGGTTTCATCGGCCGCTGAGATCGATGCAATTGACGCGTTGTCCGCACCGTATGTGTTAAAGCCGACGCGTTCCTACCTCGAAAACAATCTCGCTCAAAAAAATCATGTCGTTATTTGTCCGAATCGGAGCGCGGCACGAGGCAAGCTAGAGCAACTCTTGACAAGCACTCCGGTCGCCGTTCAAGAATATTTTGAGGGACGCGGAGTCGGCGTCGAATTCCTGGCGCGGGACGGACAACTCATGACGGCGTTTCAGCACCGCCGACTTCACGAGCCTCCCGATGGCGGAGGAAGTTCCTATCGCAAAAGCTGCGAATTGGACGAGGAACTTCTGGCCGCAACCGTCATGCTGATTGAGAGACTGAATTATTCAGGTGTCGGGATGGCGGAGTTTCGCTATAACGACGCAAAACGGGCCTGGATTTTTGTCGAGTTGAATTCGCGATTCTGGGGCTCGTTGCCTCTGGCCGTCAACAGTGGCGCCGATTTTCCGTCGTACCTCTTCGACCTTTGCTGTGAAAATCGTATGGAATTTCCGCGCCAATATCGCGTTTCCCGCACGTGCCGGAATTGGGCGCTGGATGTTCGGTGGCTGCAGAAAACGTTGCTGAAAAACCGTTGGTCGTTGCCCAAGCATCTCTCGCTTGCGTTTCAATTGATTTCGGAGCTGCGTTACCCGCTGATGCTGAGGGAATCGTCGGATTCCTTCCAGTGGAATGACCCGGCACCTGCGATCAAAGAAATCACCGAATCGCTAGGTTCCATTCCACGCCGCATCGGACGCAAAGTCAGCAAAGTGTCGTCAAGCATCCCGGCTCTGCGTACACGCAGCCGAAAGCGATTGATGCGTAACGTCGCAAATTCCAAGAGCGTGCTGTTCGTTTGCAAGGGTAACATTTGCCGCAGCCCGTTCGCCGAAAGATACTTCCGCTCGAAACTACAGCGAATTGATAACGTGAGTTCGTCCGGATACCATCCGAAACTGGGGCGGAAGTCGCCTGAACATGCCGAAGCGGCGGCAGCGGAGTTTGACGTCGATTTGACCTCGCATCGTTCCAGCATCCTGTCCGCAACGGCCGTGGAACAGGCCGATACGATCTTTGTGTTCGATGACGAGAATCGCCGAATCGTTCTGACTAAGTACCCCAATGCCCGAGACAAAACATTCATGCTCGGTCTGGCTCTTCCGCATCGGGATCCTGAAATCACCGATCCATACGGTGGCACAGTCGACGCATTTCGTTCAATCTATCTAAAGATTCGCGAAGCCATCGATTGCATTACCAAGGATCAGGGGATTGTGTAATTAATGCGCCGACGGAAAATCTTATTTCTTCAAAAACGATTACTGTTTCCGACCGATTCCGGCGGCAAAATCCGAACGCTCAACATCATCAAGCATCTCGCACGATGGCACGATATCACGTACCTGTGCAACATCCTTCCGTCAGAACAGCCGTACATTGATTCGATGAACGGAATCGGACTCAATTTGGAGACGATTCCATGGAGTGAATCGGGCCGCAATACCGTTGCGTTCTATCGTGACTTGGCACTGAACATCTTCTCGCCTTACCCTTTCAATGTGAATAAAGATTTTGATCCGCGGCTTCGAGCTCGTGTTTTGAAATTGCTTCAGCAGGAGAACTTTGATCTCGTGGTCTGTGACTTTGTTCAGATGGCGAGGAACTGCCTGGGCATCAAGACGCTCCCGAAACTACTGTTTGAGCACAATGTCGAAGCCCAGATTTTTGAGCGTCACGCGAAGCAGGGCAGTGGGCTACTACTGAGGGCGTATATGTGGCTCCAATGGAAGAAAATGCATCAATTTGAAAGGCGTGCGGGCAGAGACTTTGACTTAGTTGTCGCGGTCAGCGACCAAGATCGTGCATCATTCGAGAACCGATATGACTGGAGGCATACGCGCGTGATCGGCACCTCCGTCGACACGGATTATTATTTTCCTGAAGATGTTCCCGTGGTTCCCCGGCGATGTACTTTTGTCGGCTCGATGGATTGGCTGCCCAACGAGCAGGCAGTGATCTATTTCGTCCAGCGTATATGGCCGTTGGTCCGCCGACGTTTTAGCGATGCGACGTTCCAGATCGTCGGACGCAATCCGCCACGTTCCATTGCAGTGTTCGATCAGCAAGATGGCGTCTCCGTCACCGGAAATGTGCCTGATGTGCGTCCGTATCTGGCTGGCAGCGAAGTCGTGGTGATTCCCCTTCGTGTCGGTGGAGGGACGCGTCTGAAGGTGTTTGAATCGATGGCGATGGGTAAACCCATCGTCAGCACAACGCTGGGTGTAGAAGGACTGCCCGTTGAGAACCTGACTCACCTGCTGCTGGCAGACGATCCCGAAACCTTCGCGATGCAGATTGGACGTCTCTTTGACGACCAATTGTTGCGTCGACGCCTGACAGAAGAATCACTTTCCTTTGTCCGGTCAAAGCACGGGACCGAAACAATCGCAATGCAATTCAATTCGATTTGCGAGGAAGCAATCAACTTGGGGCGTGGCGGAAGTGACTGAGCGATGCACTTTAGCGATGCACCGCGATCGGCCCGCCGGACCCCGTTGGTGAGGTTCCGAATCAACGGCGGTCGAGTCCCCAATGGCGGAAACTTTGCCTTGATCGTTATGAGCGGAAGAATCGATTGGGAACGAATCACGACTCGGGGTGTTTTTTCGTTTGGAACATCGGACCATCCCAGAGCGTTATTACACTTTCCCATCTGGTTTCCAGGCCAAGCCCCCCGTCCGCAACAAGAGTGAATACGATCGTATTGCGACAGGAGAAGAATGAATGTTTAAGGTGACCGTAGGCGTCTGCTGCTTTCGACAAAAACAATGGCTGTATCGCTGCTTGCGGAGTTTAGTCAGCCAGACACTTCCGCACGATCAGTACGAGGTCTTGCTTGTCAATGATGATCCCGATGAGGACCTGAACGATGTCAAAGAATGCTTCGAGGAAGACAAGTCGTTCAATATTCGCTTGATCGACAATAAGCAAAATCTTGGCCTGCCGGGATCGTTGAATCAAATCCTAAGAAGATCGCGCGGCCAGTATTTCGTTCGCGTTGATGCCGACGACTACGTCTCACGTCATTTCTTATTTCTGCTCTCACTTTTTCTGGATATGAACCGCAGCCACCAAGCGGTCACATGCGACTATCGCAAAGTCAACGAGGTCGGCACCCCGCTGGAAACCTTGCGATTCGAAGACGAACCGGTCGCGTGTGGAATCATGTACACGTACGAGGCGCTCAGTAATTTGAACTTTTACGACGAAACGTTTCGCATGCGTGAGGGCCACGACCTGTTAAAACGATTCAAAGAAAAATACAAGGTCGCGCATTTGCCCTATCCCCTTTATCGTTACAGGATCCACGATACAAATCGCACGCACAATGTTGAAGAAGTCCAGCAGTACGATACGAAGCTGGATAGTGCCACCCAGCCGGCGGTGCCCGGTCCAAACACGGGGCAATCCCCCGCTTCTCGGACAACCTGAACATCGGTCGATTCCAGGCCGGAATGAATTGCTAGGAAAAAGTTGAATGACACGACGATTTAGAGTGGCCATTGCCGGTTGCGGTAAAATTGCGGTGCGTCACGTGGAAGCGTGCCTGCTTTCACCGCAGGTTGAATTGGTGGCGTTGGTCGACCCCACGCTTGAGCGGGCCTCCGAGCTGGCGGGCAAGTTTGGGATTGACCCCGGACTTTTTGCAAACCTCGAGAAGGTTCTGGGCAACGTTGACGGTGTCATTATTGCCGCACCGAACAATTTCCATCGGTCTCTCGCGATCCAATGTGCCGCGGCAGGAGTCCACGTCTTGATCGAAAAGCCGATCGCAGGGTCAAGCGAAGATTCTGATGCGATCTGTGCCGCCCATGAAAAGTCGGGCACGGTGTGTGCCGTTGGGTTCGTCACTCGTTTTCGTGACAACAACCGACAAATGTATCAACTGATCAAGAGTGGTTATTTTGGTGAGGTTGAAGAATTTGCGTATCAATTCGGATCGCGAGGCGGGTGGGCACCACTTTCGGCCTACAACCTTGACAAACATGCGACCGGAGGCGGAGTTGTTGTCGTGACGGGGTCCCACTTCTTAGATCGAATGTTGCATTGGTTTGGCGAACCCGACGATTGTGGCATGTGGAGCGATGCTCAGGGCGGGCCGGAAGCAAATGCCCTTACATGCTTTCGATTTCAACGAGGCGAATCATCAATATTCGGTTCTGCGAGGTTTTCCAAGTCGGTTGCGTTGGCGCCGCGATTTGTGATGCGGACCAGTCAGGGAATTGTGTTGCTGGAAGACACCCCCAACGCGCGGATTCAGTTTAGTCCCGCGGGGAGCCCTGTTGACCTGAGTGTCAATTTAAATGAGAAAAACGACAACATCTTCCGTGCCCAAATCGAAGATTTCGCGACAGCCTGTCTCTCGGGTGGACCGCCCGCCGTTTCCGGACGCGAAGCTGCTCGCTCTGTTTTTCTGACCGAACAGTTGTATGAGCGATGCCACCCACTTGATGAGGCCCCCAGGTCGGGTCGACTCGAACAACGGAGCGTCATCCATGACTAGGGTAGCAATTTTTGGTGCATCTGGATTCGTCGGCAGCACACTTGCCGAGGAGTTGATGGCGGACGGTGTCGATGTCCGTTGCATGATCCATTCGACCGGCAATGCGTGGCGATTGGCGAGACACGGCATCGATCTAAAAATCTGTGACCTGATGGACATTGAATCGATCCGAACCGCGCTTTCCGGCTGCAGCCACGTCGTCAATTGCTCTCGTGGTAAGGGCAATGTGATGGTCGACGGATTCCGAAACCTGCTGACGGCATGTCGCGAGATTCAGCCGCATCGCTTCGTGCATATCAGCAGCGTCGCGGTTTACGGTGAAGTGTTTGACAGCGACTGCATCTCGGAAGATCACCCGACCCGACCCGAGCACGGATCTTACGGCTGGAAAAAACTTCAGCAGGACCAAATGCTGATGAAAGAAGCCCAACGCGGATTACCGGCAGTCGCAATTTGTCCTCCGAACATTTCGGGGCCTTACTCAATGTTCTGCGACGAAATCTGCAACAACCTCCGAAGTGGCTCGTTCGCGTTTGTTGACCAGGGGCGTTTCCCTTGCTCACTGGTCGATGTCGGGAATCTGGTCCAGGCAATTCGATTGGGATTGGAAGCCGATGTTGTCGATGGCCGCAGGGTTTTCGTCTGCGATCAACCGACCGAGACCTGGCATCGAATTGCCACGGCGCTAGCGAGGATCGTCGGCGTGACGGAGGACATTCCGAACGTCAGCTCTGACGAAGCAAAACGGCGCGTCGCAGCGTTGACGGCGCCGAGTGGATCAACCAGGAAGACGATCGGCCACCTTGTCTCCTCGGAGGTGCGCGCCAGTCTTCGCAAAGATCCGTACATCGGCAAGCTCGAGAAGCTAGCCGTTGGATGGGCGAAGCGTTTGCCTGCGGCCATTCAAGATCGATTGCGAGACGATGTTCGACACATCAAACCAGCCCAAAATAGCAACCGTTCTCTTTCGGTCCGGCTGATGGCACAACAGATTCGAAACATCAGCTACGACAACTCACTCGCCCGAGATTGCTTGGGCTATCAGCCGCGAATCGATTTTCAATCGAGTATCGCGAGCTTTGAGCGATTTGCAGAGTTGCACTGGGGACTTGGATCCTCGCCCTTTCAATTGCTAAATGCCCATTCATAAGCGGCGATTTCAACGCGTGACGCAGAAACGGTCCAGAATGACTATCCATCTAGCATCGCACTCTAACGTTTGTGCGTCGGCGGAGTGTCTCACGCCGGATGAATGGAGCTCCGCAGGCAATGATTAAGTCGTTTGGCTACCTTTTGTTATTCATTGCGGGAATGGGGGCGACAGTCTCGAGTTCCCTCTGGGGAGGCGTGACGGTGATATCAGCATACCTGCTAAATCCCCGAATCGTTGCCAAGGAGATCCCGCTCACACGATATCAGCTCTACACGACCGCCGCCTTCATTGTCTCCGCAATGATCCACCCGGCAAGCCGACTGATATCGGTGGGATACGACCAATGGGTCTATCGGTTCCTATGGCTGTACGTGCTAGATTGCTGTGTGGTTTCGCTTTTGTCGGTCGACCCGGGATGGGCCTTCGAGCATGCGTATGATTTTGCGAAGACGATTCTCGTCGCCTTCCTGTTTATCAGGATCGTCCACAAAGAATCTCATATCAGAATCTTGTTTCTTGCCTGTTTGTTCGGCGTACTGCACGCCGCGTTCATGCAATCGGTAGGCGTCGACCTGCATTGGGTGTCAAAGAAATATGGTGCGGAATTTGGGGTTTTACCTGAACCACAAGCACCGGTCATGCTGCTGTTCCTGCCGCTGTTTATTCTGGTTGCGATGTTGGGACGCAGCTGGTGGGAAAAACTGTTCTGTTGGGTCAGCCTACCCGTCGTATTGAACAGCATCGTGGAATCCTATCAGCGTGCATATTTCCTTGGCTTGCTGGCAGAAGGAGTGTTTTTACTACTGTTTTTGCCCAAGCGAATTGCTTTGCGATTGATCCCCGTACTGGCGGTAGCCGTTGTCTTGTACGTTTCGGTTCTTACGCCAGATAGTTACTGGTCTTGGATGGACACCATCAACGAACCGGAAAAGGAAGGGTCCGCGGCAAGCCGCTATGACCTGTACGCGGCAAGCGGCGAAATGCTTGCCGATCACCCACTCGGAGTAGGTTACCGCTGCTTCATTCGGCATTCGCCAAAATACTACGGGGTCAGCAAAGCGGCTCACAGCACGATCTGCACAATCGCATGCGAGACCGGTATCCAGGGCTTCTCTCTGTGGCTTGCCGCAGTGGTCACCACGTTATTGTTGTTACGTCGCATTCGAAAGGCCGCCGACCCGCGAAATCCCAGCCAGATTGATACGTATGCCATGGCGATGGAAATAGGATTGATCGGTTGGTTGATTGGCGGACTTTTTCACTCCGATCACCAAACGGACCCCGCTTACTGGTTCATGGCGTTTGCCGTCGTTCTTCATCGGCTTCGATTCGCACCGGTAGACGAAACCGACCCGAGTGCGGACGTCGCTCCAATCCCGGCAGGTCACGAGTCGTAGGTTCCAAGCGCGTCTAAGCTGCCCCCCCTTGATTGATTGTCTCAATCGAGTTCACTTGGGTGCGACTTGAAAATCTTGAATATCCAGAACAATCGTTACTGTGCGACCTTCACTCCGTCAATCTCGCGGGATGTGCATCGTACAAGATTGTGGCGACAAATTGAAAATCGACAATGGAGTTCGAGAATCCGGTTCATTTCGATACGGCCCACGTCGATCCGTACGGACAAAAGAAATCAATCTTCTCGGATGGACGAGAGTAGACTCTCGCCTTAAATCGACACGGCAGCTCCCTGCCGATGACGTTGCGTCCCACCTCAAAACAACCACATGACTGAAAACGAGACGATCGAAACAAGTGCGGACCGTTCAGCACTGCAAACGCGAAATCGGAAGGAACAAGTCTCTCCTGATCCAGACTTGACGACGATTGTCATTGAACCCCGAGAAGGTTGGCGTCGCTTAGATCTCGTCGAACTGTACCAGTATCGCGACCTGTATTGGTTTTATACCTGGCGTTCGATCAAAGTCCGCTACGCCCAATCGGCGATCGGCATCGGTTGGGCAGTCATTCAGCCGGTTTTTTCCATGCTGGTATTCAATATCGTGTTTGGGAAATTGGCGAAGATCGAATCGGAGGGGGTTCCATACGCGATTTTCAGTTTCACCGCTTTGGTACCTTGGACCTACTTTTCCAACGCCGTGAGTGAAGGAACCAACAGTCTGGTGACCGGGGCGAACATGATTAGCAAGGTTTACTTCCCGCGGCTAATATTGCCACTCTCGGCGGTCACTGCGAAGCTATTGGATTTTGTCATCGCGATGGGTGTGTTAGCACTGTTGATGATTTGGTTTCAAGTCGTTCCGACTTGGGGCATCTTGGCGACACCGTTGCTGGTGATCATCATGGTCTTGACTGCTTCCGGGCTCGGTAGTTGGTTGACGGCTCTCGCGGTTCAGTACCGCGACATCAAGCATGCGATGACTTTTGTCATTCAACTGATGATGTATGCGGCCCCTGTCGTCTATCCGACCAGTCTGATTCCTGAAAAATGGCAATACCTATACGCCTTGAATCCGATGGTCGCAGTCATCGAGGGATTTCGATCGGCGCTGCTGGGGACGCGCCCCATGCCGTGGGACTTCATCGCAATCGGCGGCGTGATGAGCGTTGTCATCGCCATCACGGGTCTGGTTTATTTCCGAAATCGTGAGCGACTGTTCGCGGATGTCGCGTAAATGTACCAGTCACTTAACAAATACTGCATACGACCCGAGCAAACAGCGATATGACGACTCCCCTGATTAGCGTTCAAGGCCTGTCCAAGGCGTACAGAATTGGTTTAAAAGACGAGATTCCAGACACGTTCATGGGGGCCATGACCGATTGGATGAAGGCCCCGATGCGCAACTGGAAGCGTCTCCGACAGCTCAACACGTTCCACAAGGAAGTTGCGTCGGCGTACTCGGCTAGCGCTTCGGGCGCCGGTGAGAATTCCCCCTACGACGGAGGATTGTCCACGGAAATCGCGACCGATATCGTTTGGGCACTGAAGGATATTTCGTTTGACGTTAACGAGGGAGAAGTGGTCGGCATTATCGGCCACAACGGTGCCGGCAAAAGCACTCTGTTAAAGGTCTTGTCCCGGATCACAGATCCGACTCAAGGGCGCGCGGTGATCCGTGGGCGAGTCAGCAGCCTGCTTGAGGTGGGGACGGGGTTCCATGCGGAACTGACCGGGCGTGAGAACGTCTACATGAACGGAACGATCTTGGGCATGACGAAACGCGAGATCGACAGCAAGTTCGATGCGATCGTCGAGTTTAGTGGAGTGTCAAAGTTTCTTGACACGCCGGTCAAGCGATACTCATCGGGAATGAAGGTCAGGCTGGCCTTCGCAGTGGCCGCACACCTGGATCCGGAAATTTTGATCATCGATGAGGTCCTGGCCGTCGGCGATGCAGGCTTTCAACGTAAATGCATCGGAAAAATGCAAGACGTCGCCGAGAGCGGACGCACGGTTTTATTCGTCAGCCACAACGCGGTCGCGCTTCGAAATTTGTGCCATCGTGGCATCCTCCTGCGGGGAGGCAAGAGCGTCATGGACGGCCCCCTGACGGACGTCCTGGACCACTACCTTTCCGATCTGAGCTCATTGGCGCAAGACCAGGACCTGGAGCGACGATCAGATCGTGACGGAAAAGGTGACGTCCGACTGCGGCGAATCGATTTTCTTGACGGGCGCGGAATGCAAGCCAGTACATTCGCGACCGGACAACCGATGACGCTATCGATTCTCCTTTCAAACGCCGCGAATTCACCTCATTGTGCCCTGAGGGTCTTTGACGAGCGAGGGCAATTCGTCTTGTTCTTAGATTCCAGATTGCATTCGATCGACGATCACTTGCCGAATATTTCGACCGATCAGTTGCAGTGTTCGCTCCCAGAACTGCTTTTGATGCCGGGCACCTATCGGATCGATGCCGAACTGTATGCTAATGGCTCACGCCAAGATCAGGTCAAGGCCGCCGCGACAATCGAGATCGGTAGTGGGCGTCTGCAAGGGCGTCCGCTCAAGGAGCGAAATCATCTTCCCCTGATCGCGCATCCACATCGCTGGGCCTATCAAGAAGTCTGACGTCAAAAGCTACTCGAGATCAGCGTCGTCTGTAGGAATCTCTAGGTATCCCAATCTACTGTTCACCATGAAATCGTTTCACCAACTTGAACGCCCGTTTGTGATTGCAGAAATCGGAGGCAATCACGAAGGCAATTTCGATTACGCAATCAAATTGCTTCATGATGCCGTCGAAGCGGGTGCGGATGCGGTCAAATTCCAGACTTACACGCCGGATCGTATCGTCAGTAAAGTAGAGTCGCCCGAGCGCCATAAACACTTTGGCCGATTCGCATTGACACTCGACCAATACATTTCATTGGCCCAGGAATGCCATCGCAACGGCGTTCAATTCATGAGTTCCATCTGGGACATGGAATCGGTCGATGCTCTCGATGAGTACATTGAGGTCCATAAGGTCGGGTCCGGAGACCTTACCAATTATCCGCTCCTAAAACGTCTCGTGAACACCGGAAAGCCGATCGCCATTGCGACGGCGATGGCGAATTTGAGTGAAGTTCAGGAAACCGTCGCCTACCTTGACTCGATTGACAAGAAGCTGATTTCCGACGGCAGACTTTGCGTGATGCACTGCGTCGCAATGTACGGAGATCCCCGAGACGAGTACACGAATCTACGTGCGATCGAGACACTGCGACGACACTTGGACGACCAAATCGTCATCGGATACTCGGACCATACGATGGGAAACGTTGCCGTCACCGCGGCCGTGTGTATGGGGGCGCGGGTGATCGAGACCCATTTCACCGATGACAACACGCGAGAATTTCGCGACCACCACTTCGCCCACACGAAGGAATCCTTAGCGGAATTCATCGAGTTTTGCATGCGGCGAGAGCTGATGCTCGGTGACGGCATCAAGCAACCTGTTTACAAGGTTGAAACGCCGCGGCGGATCTGGGAGTTCAGACGTGCCTGCTATTTGAAGCGCGACATGAAAGCGGGAGAAGTCTTAGGCACCGAGGATCTCACCACTCTACGTCCCTTCGAAGGCATTGACGCTCGCCACTATGACGACTTGATCGGCAAAAAGCTGGTCCGTGACGTCAACGCCTTTCAACGCCTGCGCTGGGATGATTTCGAAGGTGTGAGTTGAGATACTCAGACGCTTCAATATTCGAAACGCGGCACAATCAGCATTGTTGGCTAAATTCCGGGGCGTCGACGGAGGGCTTGACGAAATGAACTCGCTCCGAGAATCTTCGACACCGCTTCCAAAAATCTCGGTCGTCATGCCCGTGCGTAACGGAAGTGCATTTTTGCCTCAGGCGATCAACAGTATCTTGAAGCAAACCTACACGGATTTTGAGTTTATCGTCGTCGATGACGCTTCGTCAGACGAGACTCCTGCGATTCTGAAATCGGTCGCCGACCCAAGGTTGTTCGTCCTGACAAACGACAAGAATATTGGAGTTTCCGCTTCGTTGAACCGCGGGATCGAGCATTCAAACGCTCCCCTCATTGCTCGGATGGATGCTGATGATGTTTGCATGCCCGAACGACTTAGTCGCCAAGTTGGATTTATGGATGCGAATCCGAAGGTTGTACTTTGCGGCACCGAAGCGGTTAGGATCGATCAACACGGAAATCGGTTGAACTATATAAAACGATTAGGGAGCAATGTTGAAATACGTTGGCATCTCCTAACGGCGAATCCGTTTATTCATCCCAGCGTCGTATTTCGAACGAACGCTTTTCGGCGTGTCGGCGGGTATTCTCCAGAATTACCGTGCGCCCAAGACTACGACCTGTGGTGCCGATTGTCACTTCAAGGAGAGTGCGCAAATCTTCTCGATGCGTTGGTTCAGTATCGCTTTCACGATCATGCAATCTCCGCACAGAAGCGTGACCGGCAACTGCAAGTCACTCGCGAGAGAAGTCATCAGTATCTATTCGAAACCGGCTTGGCTAAGTCCGAAGTCGATGCGGCAGTGGTTAGTGCATTTTCCGCTTTGTCGAAACACGACGCACTTAATCGTGATGTGATTCATAACGCGTTGAGCCGGTATCACGTCATCACGGAGGATTTTTTTAGGCAATTTAATTCTAGCGATACCCACGTTGCCGAATCGATCCGGCGCTGCCGCAGAAAGATCAGCCAAAATGTAACTCGCCGTGTGAACGCCGGTTCGTATCGTATCCTGCGAAATGCGAAACTGATTTTACTCGCCAGAAGAATTGACCCATCGGCTATCACGACAAAACGCTTGCTTAAGAAGATCTGGAATTGCGGTCGTGCGACTGGCAAAACTCATCCTTAAATACGACTCGGCCGCATCGGTTGAATACTGCGGGAGACGTTCGCGCTGCGTTCGAGGAATTACTCTATGACTTCATCAAATCGACTTCGAATCTGTTGCATTGTTCCGGCTTACAATCGAGCTCATTTGATCAACGAAGCGTTGGACAGCGTCACTGCGCAAACGCGTTCTGTCGACGAAGTGGTCGTCGTTGATGACGGATCGACCGACAAAACGGTTGAAGTTATTGAAAAGTGGGGCGAGTCGGCCGGAATACCATTCCGGCTTCTAAGACAATCCAACCGCGGTGCGGCTGCTGCACGAAATACCGCGATTCGGGCAACGGATGCCGAGCTGATTGCCCCTCTTGATTCGGATGACGTCTGGGTGCCTGAACATGTCGAAGTGCTGGAGAACGCATTCATTCAACATCCAGAATTGGTCGTCAGCGCCGGCAACACGGATCGTTTAGATTCACTCCCGTTTTTTAAACGAAATGCGTATGGGGAAGAACTATTTACCCAGGTTGAGTACGACGAGCTTCAAGACGGACTTCGAATAATAAGGGGGTCAGCGTTCAAAAGCTTGCTTAAAGGGGCCTACATACAGACAGCCAGTTGCGTCTTTCGGCGGGAACCGGCCTGTTCAGTCGGGCTCTTTGACGAAACACTACGTTCGTACGAAGATCAGCTTTTCTTTTTGAGGATGTCTCGAATGGGACCATTCGGCCTGTATATGGCGCCGGTCACACTGCTTCGAAAGCACGATGACAATACAACGCATCGTCGCCATATCGCAAGCCACATCGTTTGTGCGATCAGTGCATTAGAGAAAGCTCGAGACGACGCGACATCGCTAAATCTGGAGCCCGATGAACTTGCGGCACTTCAGGAAACTCTGGACTCGAAAATCGGTAACGCGACTGAACGGGCTTCACGCTACGGCATGCATCCACTGTGGACCGTATCTAAAGAGCTTTTTCGTCGTGGATACCGTCAGTCGTTATTCAATCCCAAACCTTTTGTCAGGGCGATGATTTACCCCAGAGGGGATCGAGGAAAACTCCAGCAAAACGTAGGGAAATCCTAGTGCTCCGGAAAGGAAGGATTTGTCGACACGGCATCAGTGCGCCGAGCGTAATATTGACTGACGTTTAAATTCAAATGATGACGACCCCGAAGCAACCCATACTTTTTCTATCGGGCGCAGCTTTGAGAGAAATCTCAGACGCTGTCGTCCATCCGTTGGACGGGAAAGCTGTCTACTTCTTTGACGTCAACCAATCTGCGGCCTCCGACGCGTTGCCAAAAGGTTGGAATCGAATTGATGCGAGCATCTACTTTGATCCCGATGCGTTTCGACGAGAGTTTCTTCATTTCTTGGAATCAGCGCCACAAACGAAAGTGATTGACGGCAAGAGTATTGAGGAGTCATTCACGCACCTTGATGGGTATTCGGTGTGGTGGACAAGTGTTGGTGCGATGAGAAATCCAAACCGAACACCGGTTCGAGATTTACAAGCCCTGTGGATCATCGATCGAGTCATTACCGACCTGAAACCCACGCAAGTCGTGGTAGCCGGGCTTTCCAAGACACTGCGGGCGTGCGTCGCTTCTCGGTGCAAGCATAGTAACATTTCCATCGAAAGTTTGGACCGGCCAAATGTTCTTGAACGCGAATCGGCAGGCATCCTGTGGGTGATACGTCATGCTTATCGTTTGGCATGTCGGCCGATCAAGGAAATAGTGATCGCTACTATCGCACGAATCTTTCTGCGAATCGCATCCGAGTCGAGTTCGGAACGTTGTCAACCGGCAATCTGCTTCCGCCCGCGAATCACACGCAGTGTTGAAATCCACAACGGCCGACCAGAGCTTCCGTTCTGGTCTGATTTTTGTGAGGACCTGTCTAAGACAAGGCCCGATATTAAACAGAAATTCCTTTTGCGTCAGAAGGAGGGGAACGCCGGTGCACGAGGCGTGATCTCATGGTTGCGAAACGAAGGTCGGCCACTCTACGATTCATTTGAAGGGGCGATCCGGCCAGCGATAAGCTACACATCGTTAAGACGAATGATAGCCGCGGCACCCGTTCAGATTGCAGCAATGTTGCGTTTTCGTGGGATTCAGCGGTCGGGAGGATTTGACCAAGCGTTCCGGTTTGCCAATGCAAATGTCACAGCGTGTTGTGTTCCACCCCTTCGTAAGGCGATCGAAACGATGGCGATCTGGGAATGCGAGTCCGAACAGATTTACAAAGCAATCAAGAACGCCGGTAACGTCAAGGCGATACTTGTTCTCGCGGAGTTCTACCAGGGAGTGATGCCGGGAATCGCGGCAACTCGTCGACTAGGAATACCGACCATCGGGATTCAGCACGGAACGATCATGCCGATGCATTTGGTCTACACCGTGCCCGCAGGACACGTTACCAACGCGCCCGTCCCCGATTTTTTTGCTTCTTACGGCCCCTATGCGACGCATGTAGTAAGCACCATCGGGAAGTTTCCCCAAGAACGTGTGTGGGAAGTTGGCGCGCCTCGACTTGATCACTTGGTGTCGTCCCCTCGTGATAAGTGGGCGGCACGGCAAAGCCTAGAGCTTCAGCAGAATCAAAAGGTCGTACTGATTGCCACGCAGACCTATCCCTGGTTTCCTGAGGCCGTTGGTGCCGTCATCGTCGCTGCCAAAGATCACCAAAACTGCATCGTTTGTATCAAGACACACTTTGGGGACCGCAATCGCTTGCCCCGCTACAAGGAACTTGCGGACCAATACGGTATGGAGCGCATGCTTTTTTTCACGGAGAGATTTGACGACCTGTTAGCAGCTTGTGACATTCTCGTAAGCGCTACGTCGACGACTCTGCTCGAAGCATCGCTCCTGGGAATTCAATCCATCTGCGTTAACTTCTCCAGCGAACCCGATCGCTATCCCTATGTAGAAGACGGGGCGTCGTTGCCCGGTCGCAGTGCTGATGAGATCAAACAGTCGCTGGACTTCCTTCTTTCCGGAAAACGCAACGAGCGACTAATTGAGCGCCGCAACGCATTTCTTGCGCGTCACGCGGGACCCACCGCATCGGGAAAAGGTTCTGAAGAATTAGTTGGACGAATCTCTGAATTGATTCCCAAGAACACGCCAATCACATCTTGATTGCCCGTGTCGTTCTTGTTAGCCCAGCCACTTCGATGACGTCCAATCTCTCAAGACATCGCTTTCCTTTTTTGTTCGGATGACACAATCATGATTGCCATTCATGGCGCTTACTACAACAACAACTTTGGAGATCTTCTTCTTGTCAAGATATTTGAACGTTGGATTAAAGCATCCGGTGTTGATGACATTGTCTATCCGCTTGTTCCTGAATGCGATAAACAGCAATTCAATATCGAGTTTCCCGATGCGAAACACGGAATGACGGGGAGCAATTGCTGGAAAGGGCTTTTTTATGTGGGAGGCGGCTATTTCGGAGAGCCTCAATCGAATCGAGGAAAATGGTTTCGTGGCGATTGGAACAAAAGATTCTTAGACGTGCATTTGCCTCCTGGAGAGGCCTGTGTTCGAAACAGCGTCCCATACTCGATCTTGGCAGTCGAAGCGGGACCGCTTTCTGGATTGAGAGTGAAACGCAAAGTGAAGTGGTTGTGTGAGAACGCAATGGAGGTCGCAGTTAGAAATGTCGAATCACAAGTGTTTTTGACGAAGAAGTTGAACGTCGCTGCGAATGTGGAAATAGTGCCCGATGCGGCATTGACGATCAGCCTGCAGGATCTCCCCGCCAAGATACAGGAACAGTCCGCACAACGAATGTTGCCGTACCAAAACAGGGTGCGTCTCGGAATCCATCACCCCTCTGGATTCGTAGGATCGAATGAAAGACGGGAGCGGATGCGTGAGGGACTGATTTCGTGCCTGCGTGCGAATCCAGACGTTCTTCCGATCGTATTTGATGACAGCGGAGACTCTGTATCGAAGTCGGCAAAGGAACTTTCCGAAGTGATTCGGAACGCCACGAATAGAGAGTGTTTGTTGATACCGTTTCAGGGTATCTGGCAAACCGTAGCGTTGATTGGTGGACTTTCGGCCGTGTTGACGACCAAGCTGCACGTCGGAATCGTAAGCTATGCAATGGGAGTTTATTGCGAATCCTTTGCGTCCCATCAAAAAACGCCGCGGTTCTACAAGTTGATCCAACGGGAAGGTCAATGTTCGTTTGATGCTGGCATTACGTCTGCCGAGGTCGAACGAAGGATCTTGCGTGCGATTGAAATGGGACGTAACCGAACGAGTGTGATTAACGACACGTGGCACCAGGTGAAAAGTGCAGCACAAAAGAACCAAGAGCACGTTAATCGTCTACTTTCAAGCATCTGATCACTCCCCACATCCTCTCGGCACTCGGCCAACTGGCGGGCGTTGCAAGCGGCTGCGGGCGTAAGAAAAGAGCTCGTGATGCAATCAACGATCCGGTGACGCATTCGCTTGGCATTTGTGCCGCGGCTTGAGTGGAACTTCTCGAACTCAGAAAACGACAATGATAGACCTGCGGCGAATATCCAGACGCTTTAGAAAGCTCGCAATGGTTGATTTGCGGGGTGAATTGCAATCCTATTGCGCGGTTCTGCCCTGCAACCGAGTCGTAGGGACGTACGACAATCAATACCTCGAGAACTGCCGTTTGCTCGTTTCGACGAAGAAGGGCTTTCTGGTTCTGGCGAACGGCGAAATGCGACTATTGCTCGACGGCCAGTTTTTTGGAATCTCTCAGCTGGACGACGCCTGGTACGTCTTTCAGCGATTGTCTTGCTGGAGCGGGCGGATCATCCGGTTCACTCTGTCGTCAGAGGGAATGGTTGACGCAATGCAAGTCATCACACGGATTTCGCCCGGATGCCACCAAATTGATTTCCTCGGACGTACCCTCTACATCACGGACACCTACAACAACCGACTGCTGGTCTATGAACAATCGGGCCGGCGTTGGAACCGCATCTCAGAGCACTTCCCCGGAGGCCGCTTGGACCGCGGCCGAGACTCCGCCAATTACGCACACATGAATTCGATCTGGAGATCGGACGACGGCATTTGGTTGATGTTTCACAACGAAACCAAAAAGACCGGCCGAAACAGTGAGTTAATCTGCGTCGATTCGAATCACGACGTGATCGAGAGACTCAGTACGAATGCATCGAACTCCCACAATCTTGTGCGACTTGATGGCCGGTTCCTCTATTGTGATTCTCTGCGAGGGGCGTTAGTACACGGAGATGAAATCGTCTATCAGGGGCAATTGTTTACGCGCGGATTGGCTGTGACAGACAACTTGGTTGTCGTCGGGCAATCGCAATATGGAGCCAGGGAGAAGCGTGATCAATTGGGTGGATCGATCGCAATCCTGGACCGGAACTTCAAATTACTTCAGCAAATTGAGACACCCGGTATGGTTCAAGACATCCGCGCGGTTGGTGTCATCGATTATGCAATGAGTGACACCGTGGCGGGCAATGCGACAACTCCGAGCGCGACTTCGCCCGTCCATGGTGTTCAGTGATCTTGTTCCGCAAGTTTCGACCAATCCATCTCCGTGGAGATGTGCGCGGGCAGTGCCCGCATTGACGTCCGTCGGTTTTGTTCTAAGATTGCGGGATTGCTGGAGAAGAATTTGACGATATCGTCAAGCCGATAATTAAATTGCTTTCCCTGTTCTCGCATCGACTCGAGCAATGCGGAAACGACTTGATAATCCTCCGGAGTATCGATGGTCAGCCGCCAAGGCTGCTGGTGTTCGACATCAACGGGCACTTTGCTCACACGATATTGATCGCAGTGATGCGTTACATAGCACGTCAGGTACTCCGTGCCCTCGCTGTCGTTGGCGAGAAACCGGATCCGCTCAAGCACGGCCCGGTCAAAGATTTCGACCTCCGTCCCGCTGGGCAGATCCTTCAGGTCGGAATACTCCGAGTTTGTCCTCAAGTGCCATGTAATCGCACGATTCGCGTACTCGGGATCGACAAGAATATCGTCGCCGGTGATGCGTAGCACGATGTCGCAGTCGCTTTGCCGTAACGCTCCCAACATTCGCTCAAGTACGTTATCAACCGGCCCGCGAAAAACAGACAAGTTATTTTTCTCAGCCAGCGCGACCAACGGATCGTCCTCTTGGCCGGTGGTCGTACAGAAGATGATCTCGTCGATCAGATCGGCCTGTTTGACGCGATGAAAGAGGTGCTCGATCGCCGGGACCCCGGCAACCTGGAGAGTGGCTTTGCCCGGAAGTCGCTGGGATTTACTTCTGGCAACGATCAACGCAACAACTTTATTTCTTACGTCATGGCGGGTCAGCGGATGTTCTTCCGGAACATCAACAGTCAGTTCACGCCCGATCAGTTTTTCAAATTCAACACACTGTGACTCTTCTCCGGCAACGCGTTTCATGACCAAGTCCTTTTCTGTCAGCACGTGTCCGGCGACAAGTGCAGAACGAGTGACCCAATGCTTCTTCATTTGGCTTCGATAGGTTCGCTCCGATTCGCTGAATACAAGCCCGAAGCTACCGCAAGCCGACTCCGCATCGCGTATCGCGTCGACGAAGCCCGAAAACTGATCGACGTCGATTGACGAGTAGTAGTCTACTCCTTTCGCCGATCGATCAAGCGTGACATGCTTTTCGATCACGCTTGCCCCCGCGGCAACCGCCATCTGGGGTATCAGGATTGCATGCGGCCCTCCCCCGTCAACATGATCCATGTACCCGACCTCGCACTTGCCTCCGAACCATGATTTCAATTGGGAGATTCGTCGCAGGTTGGCGTCACCGACGGCTGTGGGATAGCTCTGGAATCCGTGCAGCAGCACAACACGCCTGGACGTGTCGCCAGTGGAAAAGATTTTGCGAATTGCGTAACCAATCTCAACGGCAGTGCTGCCTCCCGCGGAAAGGAAGATCGTTCCGGGTAGATCTGATAATGCACTCAACAGCGTAGTATTGTTCAAGTCAGATGAGTGCAGCTTGAATCCGTCGGCGCCAAAGTGTGCAGCAATCCCGAGAGCATCGACACCGAACACGTCGCAATAGATCTTGGCGCCGATCGATTTCAATTCGCCGAAGACCTGCTTCCATTGTGATCGCGAGAATGCTTGTTTCTTGAAGTGGTCGTAACGTGGATGCGATTTGACCAACAATTCGTCGGCCGAATAGATCTGCAGCTTAACGGCATCCGCGCCCGCCTGGTGGGCTTGGCGCCCGATTTGAATCGCTTGTTTGGGATCTCCCTGATGCGCGTTGGCGATTTCTGCGATAACTTCCACGGTTTTCATTTAGTCGATCCACTTCGGTACAATTTGTGACAGATTGATGGTGACACCGAACCAACATCTTGCCTACTGACGCGCGACTCGACAACCTGGCATGCTATTCAATTCAGTTGACTTCGCCGTCTTTCTGCCGATCGTCGTTGGGATCTATTTTGCGCTCAACCATCGCTTGCAGAATCTTTGGCTCCTCGGCGCGTCGTGGTTGTTTTACGGGTGGTGGGACTATCGATTCGTCTCACTCTTAGCAATCTCGACTGTCGTGGATTTCGTTTGTGGCAAACGAATCGCAATGGCAGAGACCAGGAAGTCAAAGCAAGTATTCTTGCTGGTGAGTTTGTGTTCCAACTT
>JAGQPO010000168.1 GCA_020426665.1 Planctomycetales bacterium | reverse complement strand
GTGTTGCCAATTACACCACGGGGTAGTGACTTGCGTCTTGGGCGGAAGTTTAGCAACTCATTTCGATCTGCTGAATAGGAGTCGGCACGTATTGGGAAGGTTCGGGTGGGAAAATTTGTCGCAGAACTGATCGAGACGCTACTGACGACCCATTTCAGCCCATCCAACGGGGGAGATGCCGGATTCTCATTCGGTTCCGTCGGTGTTTTCTCCGGCCAGATGCAACTCGTGTAGGGTGCCCGCCAATAATTCGTACAGCCTCAGGTAAATCGCGTAGAAAACCGGTACGAGAAATAACACCAGGCATGTCGCCAGTAACAATCCGAACGCTAACGACGCGGCCATCGGAATTAACAACTGTGCCTGAAAAGACCGCTCCAGCATCAACGGTACCAAACCCGCGATCGTTGTCATGCTGGTCAGCAGGATGGGGCGAAAACGTCGTTGGCCCGCTTCGGCGAGCGCTTCTGCGGGCCGTTGGCCCTCGCGAACTCGAACATTGATAAAGTCGATCAGAACGATCGAGTCATTGATGACAACGCCGGAAAGTGCCACCAAGCCGAACATACTGAACAGGGTCAATGGCAATCCCAAAATGGCGTGTCCCCAAACCGCCCCCATTAATCCGAACGGAACAATGAAGAGGATCAAGATCGGTTGCACGTATGATTGGAATTGCAGCACCAACAGGACGTACATCGCGATGATCGCAATTCCAAATCCGACCATCAGACTGCCGACGGATTCGCGACTCTGCTCGGCCTGGCCCTCCCAGCGAACATTCACGCCGGGATAGTTTTTCGCCAGTTGGGGCAAATAGTCGGCTTTTAGGTCAGCGATGATCAGTGACGAATTGGCAACCGCCGAGTCGATGTCGGCGCTGATGGTTACCGACCGACGTTGGTCAACTCGATTGATCTCCGAGAATCCCCTTTCCAGGGTGACCTCGGCAAGTTCTTCGATTGGGTGTTCGTTCCCTGACGGATCGGAAACGCGAATCTCTCTGAAATTGACCAACGAGCGGCGTTCTTCTTCGGGGTATCGAACCATCAACTTGACTTCGTGACGCCCGCGCTGCAACCTCATCGCTTCGGCGCCGAAGTACGTGTTTCGAACGGTGTTTCCAAGATCCGTCGGCGTGATACCGGTTGCCAACGCACTTTCCTTGACGCGAAATTGAAACTCCCATTTCCCAGGTGTGTTGTCATCGGCGATATCAAAGACGCCGTCAAAGGTTGCCAACTTCGCCTTCACTTCATCGGTTGCCGCCAATAATTGATCTTCGTCATCGCTGGCGGCCAACAGTTTGAACTCGATCGCTTTACCTCCCGGGCCGACCCCGACGCTTCCATAGGTCACGCTCTCGACTCCCGGGAATTCGCCCGCTTCCTTGCGCCACATCGCCAGTAGGTCTTTGCTGTGAATAATGCGTCGATCGGTGTCGTGTAATTCAGCAAAAATCTGGCCGACACTGCTTCCCGAACCGCCGCCACCGGCAGGGTTCTGGGTGTTTGTTGTGTTCCCGACTTCTCGGTAGGTCAGACGCACTGGACCGGCAATCACGTCGTTGCTGCCCGGATACAGCGTCTCGATGGGCGTCTTTTCTTTTGCCGCACGGGCCTCGGCGATCCGAAGGCTGACCCGCCGCAATGCTTGTTCCATTTGCCGAGTCGCACGGTCTGTTTCGATTGCCGGGGTGCCGTCGGGAAACACGATCACGGCTTGCAGAAAATTATTATCGGATTTGGGAAAGAACAGGTACGGAACCACTCCGCCGCGAAGCATTCCAAAGGTTCCCAGCACCATCATGATGGCAACAGCGATGGGAATCAGCGGGTATCGCAAACTGAATCCGAGCGCCGGAACGTACATCCGATTGCAGACAAAATTCAGCCCGCCTGCGAACCGTAACCCCAACCATGAAAGCAGCAACCCAAGTGGCCGCAACGGATAGGAAAGTATTTCGAGCACGCGAAAGAAGCCGGAATGCGAGTGTGCCAAGTGACTGGGAAGGACGAACAGACTTTCCCAGAGTGAAATCACCAACATCGCAATCACGGCAAATGGAATCACCGCCATGAATTTGCCCATCACGCCGGAAACAAAAAACATCGGCGCGAACGCGATCACCGTTGTCATTACGGATGCCGTCACCGACGGCAACACCTCGGCGGTACCGTCAACGGCGGCCTGGTGTCGTGACTTTCCCATTTGGCGATGGGCATAAATGTTTTCACCGATCACGATCGCGTCGTCGACAACAATCCCCAGTGCAACGAGAAAACTGAACAGCGACAGCATGTTCAATGTTTGATCGCCCATCGCAAGCGCCGCGCCCGCGCCTAGAATCGACACCGGAATGCCGAGTGCCACCCAAAAGGCGAGACGCATTTCCAAAAACAGTGTCAACACCAGGAAGACGAGCAGCAGACCATTCAAACCGTTTCGACGCAGCAGGTCCATTCGCCCGCGGACTTCGCTGCTGGTATCACTCCAAATCTCAAATCGATACCCCGCAGGCAACTTCTTTTGATCGACATAGGTCCGGACATCACTGGCCATCGCGAGCAAGTCTTCGCTTTTGGAACGTTCGACGTTGACCACCATTGCCGGTTCACCGTTGATTTCGCCGACCATCGTGGAGTCTTCGAATTCGTCTTTCACGACACCAAGATCGGCGACGGTCAAAACCACTCCGTCAGGTCGTGTCACGATCGGCAGCCGTCTGATTTCCTCGCCGATTCGGCCCTTGCTTTTTGCCCTTAGCAAGATCTCCTGGCCTTCGGTTTTTAGCTGTCCGCCGGGAAGTTCGACATTGCGTGCGCGGAGGATATTTGCGACCTCCGTCAGGGTCAGATCATGGCTGCGCAGTGTGGCTTCCGGAATTTCGACATCGATCTGGTAGGGACGCGTCCCCATGATCGACGAAGACGAAACCGTTGGAAGCATCAGGATGTCATCTCGAACCTCTTCGGCAATTTCACGCAATGCCAGTTCGGCGTATTGCGATCGATCGTTGGGGCCAATGATGCCGATTCGAATCGCGGCGTCTCGGAATGTGATCTGTTGAATTTGAGGATCTTCCGCCAAGACAGGGAAACTGGGTATCCGGTTTACCTCTCGATCGATTTCCGACATGACTTTTTGAACGCTCGGAACATCGGATCGGATTTCGGCAAGGATGTAGGCGCCTCCTTCGCGAGAAATCGACGTGACTTTCTTAATCCCACTGATCGAACGAATGGCTTCTTCAACTTTCTGGCTGATCGCTTCTTCGCAATCCCTCGGCGTCGCACCGGGGTAGGGCACCGAAACCATCACGACTTCGAGTTCGAATTCTGGAAAGACTTCGCGTCGCATTTGGGCCAACGACAATGCGCCGACCACCATCAACGCGATCATCAACACGTTCATTCCAGGCGCATTGGAAATGGCCCAACCGATCAATCGTTTCATGGCTCGATCATGGCTCTTGCGGGAAGCCCACTTG
>JAGQPO010000167.1 GCA_020426665.1 Planctomycetales bacterium | reverse complement strand
TCTTTGCCCAATGCGTGACATCAACGACCCGCCCGTCGTTGTAGTGTGCGCTGACGAGAACTTGCGAAGAATCGCCCGGTGATAACATCGCATTTTCAGGCGTGACGCTGATACGCTGCAAGATCGGATCGTCGTTGTTGGGGCCGTTGGCACCGTTGGCGATCCATTGGCTCAACACACGATAGTCGCGTGATTCAACGTCCAACCGCAGCCCACCCTTGTGTGGAAGCGCGCCGGTCGGCTTGGCCAAAAACAGACTACGACCGGGATCGGCCATTTCGATTCGACGGCCGCGCGCTTGCCGGGTAATCGACAGAAAATCTTGGTGCGGGTCGTAACCTCGCAGCGAAAGTCTGAATCCGCCTTTACCGGCCAACGCTCCGTGGCACGCCCCCATGTTGCAGCCGGATTTTGCCAAGACCGATTGCACATCGTTTCGAAAGCTCCATTGATGCTCCACTTTTGTGTTTGCAACCACGATCGGCACTTCAATCGTTTGCTCGTCCACCTGGACACGTAAAACCGTTTCGCCGTCGGATACTGCGGTCACGATTCCGTCGTTGATCAATGCGATTCCGGGATCCGCCACACTTACATCGACACGACCAACGTCCAAAACCACGGAAGGGATTTGATTCCGCAGCGAAACGATTGAAACACGCTGGCGTCCCTCCGGTCCGAACAAATGAATCTTTGTCGGCAGTGCAGCGAAATCCGCTCCACGTGTGTTGCCGCTGGCAATAACGCAAGCCACCGTAACCATTGTGAAGCGGACAAAGCAGAAGAAGTGTTGGAAAGAAGGTCGCATTGTATGGCAGAAACAAGTTGGCAACATGAAAGACGGTCCTTGCCGCAAGCGGTCCGGCGAAGGCTGGGTTGTTATGAGAACAGTTCTTTGACTTCTCGCATTCCGAAATCAACCAGCGGAAAAGGTCGACCGCCGGGACCAGGGATCTCGGCGTGCAGGTCGAGTCCCAGCGAGTGAAAGATTGACGCGATCAACTCGCCAGGCTGCGTCGGCCGATCGGCTGGAACGGCGCCGACCGGGTCACTGGCTCCGATTGCCCGTCCGCCCTGGACGCCGCCTCCGGCAAACGTGGTCGAAAAACATTGCGGCCAGTGGTCTCGTCCGCCCGCCGGATTGACTTTCGGTGTTCTGCCGAACTCGGCAAGTCCGCAAACCAGCGTGTCGTCCAACATGCCGCGATCGGCCAAGTCACTCAGCAACGCCGAATAACCCTGGTCATACATCGGCGCGACAATGTTCTTCATCCCTTCGATGGTCGTGAAGGGTTTACTGCCATGAATGTCCCAAGTGACTTCGTTAAAAACCGTCAGGAAAGTGTTGATGGTGACGAATCGGACGCCGGCTTCGATCAATCGCCGCGCTAACAAACAGCACTGTCCAAAGCGGTTCATGCCGTATCGCTCGCGCATGGCCTGAGGTTCTTTGGTTAGATCAAAAGCTTCGCGAGCCTGGTGACTGTTCATCAACCGATAAGCCGCTTCAAAATTACTGTCCAGCATTTTGGCCGACTCAGTCGCTTCCAAGTCGTCCATACGTCCTTCGATGGCCGCACGCATCCTTCGTCGCCGGTCAATTCGAACATCGCCCAGCGTTGACGGCGGCAATAGGTCCGGAACCTTGAAATTGTCTTTGCTGGGGTCCGCCATCAGTGCGAACGGATCGTAGGTTTTGCCCAGGAAACCTCCGGCTTGACCGTTGGGCAAGTTCCCGCCTCCGCGGCCCATCGTTTCCGGCAATACGACGTGGGCGGGCAAATCACTTCTTCGTCCCCGCACGTATTGAAGGACGGCCCCGGCGTGCGGATAGTTGACTCCGCCGGTGAATTGACGACCAGTTTGCAACATCTGCCATCCCGCGTCGTGCACGGCCGCGGCGGTGTGATAGCAGGATCGGATGATCGAAAACTTGTCGGCAATCTCGGCGTGCTTCGGCAAGATCTCGGAAAGCTGAAAATCGCCTTTCGTTGAAATCGCTTGAAAGGGTCCACGGACTTCGGCCGGTGCATTGGGTTTCATGTCGAACGTGTCCAATTGACTCGGTGCGCCAAGATTAAAAATCATGATGCACGATCGTTTGTCCTTGTTCGAATCAACAACGCCACGTTCCGCTGCGGCCAGGTATTCGGGCAACCCGAGGCCGATCGCGCCGAGCGTTCCGATTTGTAAAAAATCACGACGACGCGTGCCGTTACAGGTGTGGGAAGATCCGCGAGCAGTCAAATTCAACATGACAGTTGGCCAGACCGTAGGTGGGGAGGGCGTGCAAACAAAGGCCGAAGGATTGGGCCAAGGGTGGGACTCTATTCTATTAAATAAACCCAAGCAGCGTCTCATTGAATTCTGACTTCACACGCCAACAATGCGAATTTCACGTCCAAATTGTGCTGGGCCGCAGCTAGATTTAAAGTTTGTCGAAGGAAACGGGGGGCACGCACCCGATCCCCAACGTCCCGAAACGGAAAATCGCATTTTCAGCCTTGATGTGTTCGATCCGACAGCGAAAGGAAATTTCATTGGATTCCAACCGATTCAACCGAGATGCATGGGACAAAATTGCGACCAGCCGTCACCGCTGGTTCACGCCGGCTGATGCCCGCCAAATTGATGCCGCCAGACGGGGTGATTTTTCCATCCGGTTGACCGCGACCAAACCCATACCGCCACCATGGATCGGCGACGTCCGCGGTAAAAAGATCCTGGCTCTGGCCGCCGGCGGAGGGCACCAAGGGCCGATCTTGGCGGCGGCCGGAGCCGATGTGACGGTTTTGGATTTCAGCCAGTGCCAATTGGCGATCGATCGCAAAATGGCGAGCGAGCACTCGCTGGAGATTCAGACGATCCAAGCCGACATGGCAAACCTGGTTGATCTCGACGACTGCTGCTTTGATTTGGTCATCAACCCGTGTTCGGTCAACTTCGTGGCTGACGTTCGACCGGTTTGGCGAGAGGCGGCGCGCGTTTTGAAACCCGGCGGTGTGTTGGTTGCGGGGCTGATCCAGCCGATCAATTTCCTTTTTGACCCGGTCAAACGGGATCGTGGCAAGTTAAAGGTTCGCTTTCGAATTCCTTACAGCGATCTCGATTTACCGCCAGACGAACTTGAACAAACCATCGGACCGGAACGGCCAATCGATTTCGGGCACTCGTTAACCGATTTGATCGGCGGACAACTCGACGCCGGACTGATGCTGACGGATATAATGGAGGATGGCTGGGGAGGCGATGACCCATTGTCCGACCGAATCGCGACATTCCTGGCAACCAGGGCGGTCAAACCAGCCTCGGTCCTTATTTAAATTTAGGGGTGAAGCGAGACCTGTACGACGGACTTCCCGCCCGTCGAAATCGACACTTATCGACGGACTGGAAGTCCGTCGCACCTTGAACCTGAACCATCTTTCGACCATGAACTTACGCGTCAACGGTTACAAGCCTGTGCTTTCGGCGAACATCGCGACAATCTCATTATTCACATGGTTCGGCGTCATCATGTGCGGTTTGCTGTCGTCCAGCGGATCACACGCTGCAGCAGCCGACCCGTTTCAAGCCGCTCGCGACCGATTGGTTGACGAACGTGTTGCAACTGCGGGCGTGACGGACACGCGAGTACTCGATTCGATCCGACGGACCCCGCGTCACGAATTCGTTCCTAGAAGTCAGTGGTCGCGAGCCTACTTTGACATGGCCTTGCCGATCGGAAGTTCGCAAACCATCAGTAGTCCATTTATCGTTGCGTCGATGACCGAGGCTTTGAAGCCGGAATCGACCGACAAGGTATTGGAAATTGGAACCGGAAGCGGTTACCAGGCCGCCGTGCTGAGTCCCCTGGTCAAACACGTCTATACCATCGAGATCGTTCGTGAACTCGGCGAGCGTGCCGCCGAAACGCTTGCCAGACTGGACTATG
>JAGQPO010000166.1 GCA_020426665.1 Planctomycetales bacterium | reverse complement strand
GCGAGACTTGGTGATGCAACGCAATCAGTAGCGACTCCAACAAAGGCGGACCACTGTGATTCGAAACCGATTTTCAAATCAGCGGCGGAGTTTCTTCTCAGTCGTCGCGGGCTGTTTAAGCGCCGCAACGCTGGTCGTGTCGCCCGTGCTGGGCGACCAATCGTTGGAAAGCAAACAGAATTGGAAAGTCCTTGACGGGACTGAAATGTCCAACGTTCTTCGTGGGTCGCTGAACGAGTATGGGATCGTTCCCCCGGTGGTCGATGAGACGTCCGAGCGTTTTCTTCGCCAGCTTCAAGACGGTGATCGAGATCCCCTTGATGCCTTTGTCGAAGCCGTTTCCGGATTAACCGAGTCGGTTCAACGACTTACCGATGCCGCCGCAAAGGATCCGCTTGCCGCCGCCGCACGCATCGATCCCTCCGCCGCCGACTATGCAGAGATCGAATCGCTGCCCAAGGCGATTCGAATGACGGTCCGGACGTGGCTGGGACGCACATTGGTGCGATCGCGTTTGTACGACGAAGCACTGCCTGTGATCGCGGAAGTGGACATCACCGAATCAATCGATCCGGCCAGCACGCTTTTCTATCGAGGTTCGTGTTATCACGCGTTGATGATGCGAAAAGAGGCGATCGCGGACCTCAGAATGCTGCTGGAAAACGAAGACGATTGCCCGGTCCGGTTTTCACGATTGGCAAAACTGATGGTTGCCGACATCAAGCCCTTGAAAGAAGATTCGCTGGATGAAATTTCGCGGCTGATGACCGACGTGACGCGTCGGCTGGATCTGGGTCGAACTGGTGAACAGGTCGAAGGCCAGGAACAAAAAATCATCGACAAGCTCAGCAAACTGATCGATAAGTTGGAAGAACAGCAACAACAGCAGCAGCAACAACAGCAGGGCGGTGGCAGTGCCGGGGGAGACCCCAAAGACGGCCAATCGTCGCCGATGGAGGACAGCCAAATCGCTGGTGGAAGCGGCGAAGGAAACGTCAAGAAAAAGGACCTCGGTAACGACGACGGTTGGGGAAATCTGCCACCCGCGGAACGCAAAGAGGCATTGCAGAAGATCAGCCGAGATTTGCCGACCCACTATCGAGACGCCATCGAAGCCTACTTCCGCAAACGCGCGACCGACGGTTGAGCAATCAATCGCTAACAATCCGCGCCTTTCAAACGTCTATCTACCAATCGACTTCAGTTGATTGACGCACGCGCTTTCCACAACCTAAACGCGTGAGTTTTGAACTCGCGCTTCTGCGTTGGGCATTGTCTTTTCGTAACCCGAACGCGTGAGTTTTGATGTTGCGCTTTTGCGTTTAGCATTGGTTTTTCATAACCCGAACGCGTGAGCGAGGGACCAGCCACCGCCGGGTTTCCGCGTCTTTAGCAGCGGTTTATCGCAAAAACGCAACTTCAAAATTAACGCACTCGGGTAGCGGTCCTCCGCCCCGCCATCATTCCGTCGGACGAAGCACCGGGAACAGGATCACATCGCGGATCGACTTTTGACCAGTCAAAATCATCACCAGACGATCAATTCCGATCCCCAAGCCACCGGCGGGCGGCATCGCGTGACGCAACGCCCGGATGAAATCATGGTCCATTTTGGCCATTGACTCTTCGTCGTCCAATCCTTCCAGCTGTGTTTCGAACAGTTTCTGCTGTAGATCCGGATCGTTTAATTCCGTGTACGCGTTCGCCAGTTCCATGCCGCTGATGAACAATTCAAAACGCTCCGCTATCTCTGGATTGTCACGTTTGCGTTTGGTCAGCGGACAAATGCTCGCCGGGTAATCGATCACAAAGATCGGCCCCTCAAGTGTGTCTTCGACCTTTTCTTCGAAGATCTCGTTGCGGATCACATCGGGGTGCTTGTGTTCGGTTTCCAGCCCAATCTTTTTCGCGAAAGCGATCACCGCATCGTCGTCGGTCGGATCAATCCCCGTCGCCGCTTGAAACAATTCGGCGTAGGTCGATCGCTTAAATGGCGGCGTGAAATCAATCGTCTTGCCTGCGAATTCGCGTTTGTACCCGCCACCGATCGCATCGATCGCATCGCAGATCACCCGCTCGGTCAAGTCCATCATCGATTGATAGTCGCCATAGGCCTGGTAGGCCTCCAGCATTGTAAACTCGGGATTGTGGCGGGGACTTAAACCTTCGTTTCGGTAGACGCGCCCCAGTTCGTAGACTCGTTCCATGCCACCGACCATCAACCGTTTCAAGTGCAACTCGAGTGCGATGCGCAGGGTCAATCCCATATCGAGCGCGTTGTGATGCGTTTCGAAGGGGCGCGCCGCCGCTCCACCGGCGATGGTGTGAAGTGTGGGGCCTTCCACTTCACAAAAACCGTCGGAATCGAGTGTGGCGCGGATCGATTTGACAATTTTGGTCCGATCCAAAAACGTCTCCATCGTCCCATCGTTAAACGCCAAATCCGCGTACCGCATTCGTTGTTTCAGGTCGACGTTGGTCAAACCGGCATGCTTGTCCGGTGGCGGATCGAGCATCTTAGTTTGGAACGTCAATTTCTCTGCGAACACGGTCAATTCGCCCGTGTTCGTCCGTCCCAGTCGTCCTTCGGCCGCGATCAAGTCACCGAGATCAAAAAACTTTGCTAGCGCAAAATCGGCTTCCCCAACCTGGTTCTTGCCGATGAAGATCTGGATGGAGCCCGTCCAATCCTTGAGATTCAAAAAGATCAGCTTCCCGGCCGGCCGCGATAACATGATCCGGCCTGCGACGCGAACGGTGGGACCAACCTCTTCGCCCGGCCCGTTGTCCGATTTCCACTGACGGTAATCAACATCCGGAGAACCAAAATCCGGCAGATCCAACAAGTCACCGTCGGCGGTCTTAAACCGAACCTCCGAAGCCATTTTGTGGCAGTCACCAATCAAGTTTCTGTCATCAAACCGTGCGCCATAGGGGTCGATCCCCAACGCTTCGATTTGCCGCAGTTTCTCACGGCGAGCGACTCGGGGGTCCGTAACATCCCCTTCATCGCCGGGGTTTCGTCCGTCATTGCCCGGTTCATTGGGGCTACCGTCGGAATTTTGATTCATCTTGAATGCTGGATATGGATTGGAAATGCGTTGGAAATCGCTGCGATTCCCAGAGACTACAGGACTGAGTGGGATTGTCGAACTGATTTGGGGTTTTGGCAAGCCGAGCGAAATGCAAGAGCCTTGACCCCGACCGGCAGGATTGGATATCAGAACACCAAGACGTCGTCACAGTCGCCGCCGTGGCATTGTGAAACGACCGTATTGCCTTACGCCAATGATCGAATCCGAGTCCCCATGACACGTTTTCTCACCTTTCTGTTGCTGCTTTTTGCCGGTAACCTGCTGTTTTCTTCTCCTTTGGCCGTTGCCGGTGAAGTCGTCCACTACCAATGCAAGGAGTGGAAAGCCAAACACATCCACGACGCAAAGAAAGCGACAGCAATCACCGAAACACTGAAAAAACTGGGTTGTGAAATCAAAGAAGCCCAGCACGATGGCCACATCGACGTTCAATACCGTTGTGAAAAGCAACGTGACTTGCCCGTGAAGTCTCACGAGGAAGCCGTCAAATGGGAAAAGTGGTTCAAAGAGTACGGGTTCAAGGTCTATCACACCCACTGAAAGAGTTTGCGTTTTTCCGCTACTTGCCGTGAACCAGGGGTGTCATTTACACTGTCATCTCGTCGGGGAGGATAAGCGAATTGGCAAGCAGACTGATTCGAAATCAGTT